>QZAC01000178.1 GCA_003838065.1 Methanocalculus sp. MSAO_Arc2 | reverse complement strand
TTCCATATGTGCAATCGTGCTGAGGAAAGATGGGGCTGTTGTTTCTCCACCTGTTTCCAATCTGAAAATTGAAATGAAAGCACCGGAATCCACGCCTGATGCAGAGATGCCAATCCTGAATGAAGAGGTTGTTGAAAGGGATCAGGTGGCAGCATCAGATCTGGCGGCACCTGGTGCAACACCGACACCTGAAACGGCACCTCTGCTGTATGCATCATTTGGAGCAGTGATCATCGCTTTTATATGCTTTGCATCCGGGAAGCGGAGCTGATGACCAACATCTCCCTTTTTGAAAGGTATACTGGCGCTACTCCATGGTGCAATCACAACTCCGGAGCAATTTCGCACACCGGATATGTGCCTTTTTCTTCTCACTTTGCATTCAGCCGTTTCAGCGACTTTTCTGCACGCTTCCTGACACCCTTTGAGGTATCCCTGAGTGCTGTTGAAAGCTCTTCCTTCGCCCGGGTGTCTCTGATCCTGCCCAGTGCCTTTGCCGCCTCTTCCCGGACACCTGAAGCAGTATCCTGAAGCGACGATATCAGGTCCTCGACTGCACTGTGGGCACGTATCCTGCCAAGTGCTTTTGCTGCATCTTTTCTGACGTCCTCAGCAGAATCTCCAAGTGCGGCAATGAGCGGCTCGACCGCCCGCTGGTCGCGGATCATTCCAAGCGCCTTTGCCGCTTCTTTTCGGACATCGCGAGCGGAATCATTAAGTGCAGCAATGAGTGGGTCGACCGCACGATGGTCCCGCATCTTTCCGAGTGCCTGTGCAGCATCTTCCCGGACATCCTTTGCAGAATCCTGCAGACAGGAGACTACATCTTCTAATGCACGCGAATCACGAATAGTGCCAAGTGCCTTAGCCGCACGCCTCCGCACATCAGGTTCTTCATCCCTGAGTGCGCCAATAAGCTTCTCAACGGCGTCCGATGCCCGCAGTTTCCCAAGTGCCTTTGCCGCGTCTCCGCGGACATCGGGATCTGAATCGCTCAGCTTTACCATCATCTCGTCTATATCATTCATAGCCATCATCTCCTCTTTTTAGATACGGTTCTCGAAATCATTCTCCTTCCGATGGGACTCTCCCGGTACAAGACCACTGACATTGGTGCCAGGTGGCTGTTCAAGGGCATTCCGTAGATCAAACTCGAGGATATATAATTTTTATCCCGGCTTCTCCGGTTCTGCACCTTGTGGTCCGGGCACCAGATCCGAGATCAGGAGCATCTTTGATTGTTGCAGGTAGTTCCTGTAACCTCCGGTCTATGGGAAGATCGATTTCTCGATAGACACGGTATGTCCCACATTCATAATGAAGAGGGATCCGGGTCTGATCAAAGCAAGTATTACAGAAAAGCTTGAAGCACACCGCAGTGGAAAAAAACGATAGGAGGTAGCCTACCCTGCCCTCTCTTCTTCGTTCTCGTACCGTAAAACCGGATAAACATCATCCTCCTCAAACTCTTGTGACAGCCCGATCCAGAGCGTGTAGCAGAGGATGAGCATCACAAACATAAATGGAAAAGCCGCATTGATTGCCATCATCTGAAGTGCATCAAGACCTCCGGTCATCAGGAGAACGATTGCAACAGTTGAGAGGGAGATTCCCCAGATCGCCTTTTTGTACATCGGGACAACGATATTTCCTCCGGACGTCAGGGATCCGAGAACGACTGTCGCAGAGTCTGCCGAGGTGATGAAGAAGACGCCGAGCAGGAGGATCGCAAGGAGCGACAGGAGGGTTGTGAGTGGAAAGTACTCAAAGAATGCAAAGAGCGCAATGGATTCATCCTGCAGGGCCATCTCGGCAAGGTCCACATCACCTGTCAGTTCAAGGTAGAGTGCGGATCCGCCAAATACCGAGAACCAGATAAATGTAAAGATCACCGGGACCGTAAGCACCGTCAGGACAAATTCCCGGATTGAGCGGCCCCGTGAGATCCGGGCAATGAAGAGACCAACAAACGGAGACCAGGATATCCACCATGCCCAGTAAAACACCGTCCACCCGCGTGTCCATTCAAATGCCGCGAAGGGATAGGTCTGGAAACTGAGCTCGATAATATTGTTTATATAATTTCCAAGAGTCGAGGTGAAGACATTCAGAATATAGGGTGTGGAACTGAGTGATAGGATGAAGATCATCAGACCAATTGCGATGATGATGTTGACCTTGGAGAGGACCTGCACACCTTTTTCCACTCCCAGGATCGCTGAAGCCATGAAGAGTGCTGTTGCGATCACGATGATCCCGATTGTAATTGAGATTGCAGAAGAGATGCCAAAGACATGGGTGAACCCACTATGGATCTGGAGCGCCCCAAACCCAAGTGATGTTGCCGTTCCAAAGACGGTTGCAAAGACAGCGAGCACATCCACCACATTCCCGGGCAGCCCAAATGTCCGTTCCCCAAGGATTGGATAGAAGCAGGAGCTGATCAAAGACGGCATGCCCCGCCGAAACGAAAAGTACGCGATGGAAAGGCTCACGATTGTATAAATTGCCCATGGATGAATCCCCCAATGGAAAAACGAATAAAGCATGGCGAAATGAGCCGAGTCAGGAGACGATGATGTGAGGAATGCTGGCGGTTCAATAAAGTGGATGAGTGGTTCAGACACACCCCAGAAGAGGAGCCCGATCCCCATCCCTGCAGCAAAAAGCATCGCTACCCAGCCAAAGAGAGTATATTGAGGCCGTTCTGTATCATGGCCAAGCCTGATCGTCCCATATCTGGTGAGTGCCAGGAAAAGGACAAAGACCAAAAACACAAACCCCGATATCATATACATCCAGCTGAAATATCGCAGGATTGCCGATTGAATGGTTGACGCAACCAGCTCCAGAGTTGCAGGACTGAAGATCCCAAGCAGTATGAATACCAGCACGATTCCTGATGAAAGGAGAAATACCGGTTCTTTCTGGAAATAATTTCGAAGCATGGAGACCTCTGCTTACGGTACAAGGAAGATCGATGCCTTTGACCCGATCACGATCATCTCAGGAGTCTCACCCATCGGCGCTGCAAGAAATGCCCGTCGCCGCCTCCCAAGTACGATCACATCAGCACGGATCTCCTCTGCGATCCGCAGAATCTCTTTAGCAGGATTGCCGACCCTCTGTTCAGAGGTGACCTCCGGATAGTACGGACCAAGCTCCTCTTCCACAGCACGGAGCCTCTTTTCAATATCGTCTTTCTGGATCTGTTCACTCACCGGATCGGCTCTCCTCTGCCTGATATGCACGATATGACATCTGGCTCCCCTGAAATCCTTCAAGTAGGGGATCGGGCGGATGGATGCTTCATCAAACTCAGTTGCATACAGGATGATCAGATCCAAACGGCTGATCACCCCATCTTCTGGTCCTGGCAGGCGGGGACGTAGTTTGTGGACAAAGACCGGTATATCGGAGAGGCGTACAAGATCGCGTGCAATACTTCCAAGCAGCATTGTTTCGATATGCCAGCGGCGTTTTGATTTGATATATATCTCATCGACTCCTTCCTGAAGGGCTGCATCTGCGATGGCTGAGGCGATATGATCGTGTCCCATCCGTATCTCAACGGTGTATCCGATCTCTTCAAGGATCTCCTTGAGCTCTTTGAGCCAGGTGTCATCTGAATCTGATAAAAACGAACTTCCTTCGCTCACATGAATAAGGCAGATGGATTGTGATTCAAAGGTCCTGAGTATCTTTCCGATCTTCTCCAGCTCCTCTGGTTTTTCTCCATAGGCGACCGGAATCAATGTCTTCTCAAACATCTGCCCATTCTCCTGATATCCGTTATTGAACTATCTCATTTATATCAGATTTCAGAACCTTTAATATACGTGTACTGGATCTCTCTTCAGGCTTCATCTCCGGCATCAATTGGCCGTGCGATCGAGCAGAAGTACATGCGGTCAAGAAAACGGACAAAACTTCGTGATACTTCGACGGGAATAACTCTTCCGTTCCGTCTCCGGTGGATCGCAACAGTCTGCTCCCGTTTCCCGGGATATGAATCAGCCCACATCTCCTTCCATACTGCCCCTGTAATCGCTGGGTTGATATCATGGACGGTGAGGGCTGTCAACTCTTCAGGCGGATAGCCAAGGAGTGCTGCGGCAGTCTTGTTTGCCCTGATGATCTGCCCCTCTTCATTCATGATGAGGATAGAATCAGAGGCATGATCGAAGGCAAACTGGACGAACAGGAGTTCCTTTTCAAGCTCCTCTTTCTCCCGTATTGTCGCCATGAGCATCCTGTTTGCTTCCTGCATTGACCGTGTCCGCTCATCGATAATATTCTCAAGGTTCCTGTGATATTGTTCGAGTTGTTCGCGGCAATGATAGAGTTCGGTGATATCCCTGCCAATGGCATGGAAGGTGGTGACACCTCCCTGCTCATCGAATATGCCCCGGATCTCCCATTCTTCACGGCCAGGAGTGCCTTTTAATCTGATCATCGGCAGTTCGCAGCGGTGCAGTGGCTCAGCCATTGATATTTTGCCAAAAAGGTTCCGGATGTCTTCGTGGGTATTTGCAGGAAAGAATGATAGAAATGTCATCCCATGGATCTGTTCCTCACTCCGTCCGGCACGGTATGCAAATGGGGCGTTGAGAAAAGTGATAGTCAAATCCGGCTTGATATGAACGATATATTCTGTCTGTCCGGAGATGAGAGATGAGTATTTCTGCTTCAGCCTTTCAAGAGCCTGGAGTGTGTTTTGCATTTCGGTCCTGTCGAAGAAAGCAAGTGCCGCTCCATCTCTTCCGGAGTCAAAGACGACCGGAATGCCGGTGATCCGGAGCAGAAGCTCTTGTTTCCGAATGGTGGTCCGTATTGTAATCGATCTGGATCTGCCCTGGATCGCATCATGGCAGATATCGACGATCCTTGCATCATTGAAGAGTGATATCGGAATCGTATTAATTGGCATCCCATAGAGAACGTCAAGTGAGCATCCGAGAAGCGCAAGCACACCATCGGTTATCATGACGGTATTCTGGTGCGCATCGCAGACGATCAAAGGAGCCGGCCAGTATTCAATGAGCGATGAGACAGGGACGCGCTGGACGAGAAAATAGTTTCTGGCAGTCCCAATCTGCTTTCTATCAACATCTCCTTTGAGTCTCAGGATATCGAGCTGTTTTGCAGCGGTATTTCTATGAATATGCAGTGCAGATGAGATCTCTGTAATGCTCATACCTCGTGGGTATCTCTTTAAAATATCTTTAATTTTGATCAAATCTTCGGTCTGGGTCTGCATAGCTGATCACTCCGGTTGCCGGGGTTTCCTATTATGCAGTGCATAAGTGTTCAGCATATATAAGGTTTATCTATTATGAGGAGTAATGCATTGTGTAAAGCACTGCAAAAACTGACCCGGGTGCCACCACTCTCAGGTCAGGTTCCATGCCATACCATGGAGGAGAAGACGATGAGCGAATCATTTGATGTCAAACTCGAAGCTAAGACCTATAAACCGGATTCATCATATCTGGAGAATTCTAACATCGGTGACTGGGATAGTGCATACAACCGCTATCTTGAGGACCCCGATGGCTTCTGGGAAGGTATTGCAGAAGAACTCACCTGGTTCAAGCCATGGGACACAGTCAAGGAGTGGAAACACCCCTATGCGAAATGGTTTGTTAACGCAAAGCTGAACATCACCTATAACTGCCTTGACCGTCATGTCCAGAGCGAGCGCCGGAACAAAGTCGCTCTCATCTGGCGGGGCGAAGAAGAGGGACAGGAACGTGTATTAACCTACCGGCAGCTGCACCGTGAAGTGCAGAAATGTGCAAATGCCTTAAAGAGCCTCGGTGTCGGCAAAGGTGATACTGTCTGTATTTACATGCCGCTCGTACCCGAGCAGATCGTATCAATTCTTGCCTGTGCACGGATTGGTGCAGTCCACAGCATCGTCTTTGGGGGATTCGGCGCTACAGCGTTAAATACCCGTATCCGTGATGCATCGGCAAAGGTTGTCATAACAAGCGATGTCGGGTACCGCCGCGGCAAGAGGGTGCCCCTGAAATCGATCGTCGGCGATGCCATTATCAATGCCCCGAGTGTTGAAAAGATTGTTGTGCTCCGGCGTGAGAAACCCCAGGTGGAACTCATCTCGGAGATGGAGATCGACTACCATGAACTCCTCGAAGCTGCAGACAAGCACTGTGAGCCCGAGGTGATGGATGCAGAAGATCCGCTCTACATCCTCTATACATCCGGAACGACCGGACAGCCGAAAGGGATCGTCCACACCTGTGGAGGATACATGGTCGGGACCTATTACACCACCAAGCATGTCTTCGACATGAAAGAGAACGATGTCCACTGGTGTACTGCCGATCCCGGCTGGGTCACCGGCCACAGCTACATCATCTACGGACCGCTTGCCGTCGGGGCGACCGTGATGATCACCGAGACCGTCCCGGACTATCCGGACCCAAGCAACTGGTGGAAGATCATCGAGGACTTTGGTGTCACTATCTTCTACACCGCACCGACTGCCATCCGCATGTTCATGAAATTCGGCGAGGAATGGCCGAATAAGGCAAATCTTGATACCCTCAGGATCATCGGGTCCGTCGGCGAACCCCTGAACCCGGAGGCATTCGAATGGTACCACCGCGTCATCGGCCAGTCCACATGCCCGATTGTGGATACCTGGTGGCAGACCGAGACCGGGATGATCATGATCACCACCCTTGTCGGCGAGCCGATGAAGCCGGGTTTTGCCGGAAAGCCCATCCCTGGTGTCCAGGTCGATGTTGTGGATAAAGAAGGAAATCCGACTCCGCCGAATGTCGGCGGGCTGCTCATCATCAAGGAGCCATGGCCTGCGATGATGCGGACCGTCCATAAAAACGATGAACGATACCGCAAGTACTGGGAAACGATTCCACCGTACTATAGTGCAGGCGATCTCTCTGTTAAGGACAAGGACGGCTACATTATGGTGCTTGGGCGTGCTGACGATATCATCATCGTCGCAGGCCATAATATCGGGACTGCTGAGGTCGAAAGCGCTCTTGTCTCCCATGAGGCAGTGGCTGAGTCTGCAGTTATTGGAATACCCGATCCCGTCAAAGGCCAGGCGATCAAGGCGTTTGTGATCCTCAGGCTCGGGTACGAGCCGAGCGAGAAGCTGAAGAACGAGCTGATATATCATGTCAGGATGAGTATCGGCCCGATAGCCATGCCTTCAGCGATCGATTTCGTTCCCTCTCTCCCAAAAACGAGGAGCGGAAAGATCATGCGCCGTGTCTTGAAAGCACAGGAGATGGGTGTGGATCCGGGCGATATATCGACACTGGAAGAATAAATCCCCCTCTCCTTTATGAAAGCAGCCTGGTTGAATCATGGAGAATACACACATACTCGGAATGCCGGCAGAGAAAGGGCGCTGGCTCTTTGTACTGCTCGGGCTCATTATCAACATCTGTCTTGGGAGTATCTATGCATGGAGTGTCTTTGTCACACCCCTTACAGAGTATTTCATCACGACAATGGGACAAAACGTAACTACAGCCGAAGTCCTGATGCCGTTCTCTGTCTTCCTTGCCGCATTTGCAATCGCGATGCCGCTTGCAGGGAAATACATTGACAAATGGGGCCCGAGGACGACGACGATCGTTGGTGGTCTCCTCACCGGGCTCGGCTGGCTCCTCGCATCGACTGCGACTTCTGTTTCGATGCTCTACATCGTCTACGGGGTAATCGGTGGAGCTGGTGTCGGTATCGCCTATGGTGTTCCTGTTGCCCTCGCCACCAGATGGTTCCCGGATCGGAGGGGGCTTGCAGTCGGTCTTGCCCTTCTCGGTTTTGGATTCTCGGCATTTATATCAGCAAATATTGCCGGCTACCTCATCCCGTTGATCGGAGTCATGGACACATTCAGGGTCTTTGGAGCTGCATTCGTGATTATTATCCTGGTCTGTTCAATGCCGCTTCGCTTCCCACAATTGGGTTGGACTCCGGCAGGATGGGCTCCGTCTGTCTCTGCCATAGCAGAGACCTGTGAGTGCGATCGATCCATGATGGTCAGAACGTCCACCTTCTATGGCCTCTGGGTCTGCTACTTCATCGGGTGTCTTGCAGGACTGATGGCAATCTCCATTGCCCGGCCGGTCGGAATCGAGGTCGGGATAGCGCCAGCGTTTGCAACAGTCCTTGTAGGTATCTTTGCGATCTTTAATGGCGGAGGAAGGCCGGTCTTTGGCTGGCTCACTGATCTCCTTCGTCCTGCCCGTGCCGCAATTCTCTCGTTTGTACTGATCGGAGGTGTATCTCTCCTGCTCTGGCAGGTGCCGTCTGAGCTTACCTATATCGCAGCCTTCTGTATCCTCTGGGGCTGTCTTGGTGGCTGGCTTGCGATAGCACCGACAGCAACAGCCCGGTACTTCGGGACCTGCGACTATCCGCGGTGTTATGGTCTGGTCTTCCTTGCCTATGGTGCAGGTGCGATCGCGGGTCCACAGCTTGCCGGGTTTATCAGGGATACAACAGGGAGCTACCTCGGGGTCTTTCCATATATCGTTGGCCTTGCAGCAGTCGGTATGGTAGTCTCATTCTTCCTGCTCAGGCCCGTACAGAGCCCGCGGTGAGGACTATCCTGCAATTGATCCCAATCCTCCTCTTTATAAAAACGATAGATGTTTATAATAGTTTAGTATGATAGGACTTACGCACTTCAATAGTTGAACCAAAAGATCGATATATTAGTAATGCATAAAATAATGCGTGTCAAAAACGTATCAGATAACAGACACGAATTATATACACTTCCTCGTTGCAGCAAACTGTGATGTATCCTGTGTGAAAGCAGCAGATTGCTACTCAAAAGCAGGAATAGTCGTATCTCATGACAAGTTCAACCGATTTCTGACGAGGCAGTCTCTAACTCCTGAGACGTTATGGACGGAAGTTGCACCATATATTGAACGACGAAATGGATGGCTGGTTCTCGATGATACTGTGATTGACAAAATCCATTCCGAGAAGATCGAAACCA
>QZAC01000019.1 GCA_003838065.1 Methanocalculus sp. MSAO_Arc2 | reverse complement strand
CATAGCAAAATTCGCAAAAGAGACTCAGAAGAGAAAGGAGACGTAAACAATAGAAAATGTAGATGCGAGGGACCGGATTCGAACCGGCGAACACCTACGTGAATAGGCCCTGAATCAATATACAATTTATAGCAATAGGTTTCATAAACATTTATATACTTTAAGGTCTTTTACAGAGCATGGTAAAGAGGTATGATCCGAACAGAATACCTGATCTCAATCCCCCTGAGAACCGGGAGATCCTGATCCGGTATGTGAGGCATAATGAACTCAACCGGGTGTCTCCAAACACCATCACCAACAAGATCGCAAGACTTGCCCCCTTCCTGAAGTGGGCCGGGATAGTTGCCGATAAGATCCCCGCATCCACAATTGAAGACTATTTTTTGGATCGGATGGGTCGGCTATCACAAGCGACCATAAACGGTGATGTGATAGAATGGCGTGTATTCTATAATTGGCTGATCGGTGCGGATGCGGCGAAGGAACTTCTTAAAAACATTCAGAAGAGCCGGAAGGTAAGGGAGCTGCCAGTCGAACAGATCCTTACCAGGAGTGATATCCAGGAGTTGATAAACCATGCTGAAAAGATGCGTGATAAAGCTCTCGTCGGTCTCCTGTGGGATTCCGGGGCGAGGATAACAGAAATACTGGATATCAATATAGGTAACGTGACATTCGATAGATTCGGGGCAACTGTGATAGTCCGTGGTAAGACCGGGCGGCGACAACTCCGACTGGTATCTTCCGTTCCCGACCTGATGGAGTTGATAGAGCAACATCCGTACAAAACCAATCACCAGAACCCGTTGTTTGTAACAAGCCGGGCATATTCCGGTGGGGGTGCGAGGAGGCTCGCAGGCAGAACGGTAAATGCCCTTCTTGATCGTCTTGGGAAACAGGCAGGGATCCAGAAGCCATGTAATCCGCATGCGATCAGGCATGCCAGGCTCACTGATCTTGCACGTGAAGGACTCTCAGAGATGGAGCTTCGGATAGTTGCCGGGTGGGCCAAATCTTCGAATATGCCAGAAGTGTATCTCCACCTATCCGGTGCGGATGTCGAACGCAAGATACTCAAAAGTGCTGGAATCGTTACAGAAGAGGAAGAGCGGCGGGAAGTTGCGATGAACCCCGTAAAGTGTCCCCGATGCAGGGAGATGAATTCTCCGGGGTCGATGTTTTGCAGAAAGTGTTCTATGGCATTGACAGCCAGCTCAATGACAGAGATCGATGATGCGCAGAGGCGGATACAGGAGGAGCTTGTGAGAACCCCGGATCTCGCAGAACAACTAATCGCACTTCTCAAAAAGAACAAATAACCCCCCTTCTTTTTCCGAAAAAACAAATTTCAACCCATGCGCGCTTTTTGCTTTTCATCGGCGCGCTATGAATCCCCCGATCACATATCGGAGAGAATT
>QZAC01000177.1 GCA_003838065.1 Methanocalculus sp. MSAO_Arc2 | reverse complement strand
CGATATCACCCTGAAGTTCAACAAGTTCTACACGGTGACCGAGAAGAACTACGAGGTGTACGCACACCACTATGTGCCAAACCCGTATGTGATCGAGATCGATGCGACACAGTGAGGTGATAATGGAGACATGATGGCAGAATGTACTGGCACCTGTCAGAACGAGTCCGATTTTTCATTCAAGATTGAGAATTATGGCCCGCCAGTCTTTCATGGGAGCGGTGACCGGATCGTAACATGCCACTATGGCTGCACCGATCCGGTCAAGCGGATGTTCATCATACAGGAGATATTGACGGAAGTCGGAGATTCAATGTCGACTGCTCATGAATGAAGCTGTGTGCATCTGCCTGTTACGATCGTAGATATTGATGCGGGCAGACCAAAGCTGACCAGGCCCATATCTACTCCATCTTTATTGCAGATGACCCTGTGAAAAGAATAACATGGCATTTCAGCGAATCACCGGATCGCAGAATTCTTTTTCGATATCACATATTCCGATATACTGGAGGTTGAATGTATAGAATTGAGTGAAGCCGCAATTCTCGCACCGGACAGTGAAATGATTGCATCCAACAAAGAGTTCGTGTGATCCAAATACTTTGCAATTTCTGCATCCAGCCTCGGGTTCCAGGTTCCAGACATCATAACAGGATATCGGGGTGAACGCTCCGCTCACCTGCACGTCCTGGATACGGGGTACGAAGATCCGGGTGGCCCCGCAGTTTGAGCAAATCACCTGAGCCTGTTGCGGGACCACTTTGATCAGCTGATCTGCATGTACATGGCAGTTGTAGCAGTCGGTTGTATATCTGGTATGGATGACTCCGGTCTTCATATAAGACTCAAAAGACGCAGAACAAGAAAAAGATACCCCTTCCCGTCGGAAAGGTATAATAAATAAATAGGGGGTAATTGGGAATTTACATCATCCCTGGGGGCATACCGCCGCCCATGCCACCCATGGCAGCCATCTCTTCCTCACTTGGCATTCCGCCACCCTTACCTGAAGAGGCGATGACATCGTCGATCCTGAGGATCATGACAGCAACTTCTGCAGCTGAAGAGATTGCCTGTGTCTTGACGCGGAGCGGTTCCACAACACCGGCTATTTTCATGTCTGAAGCTTTAGCATCAAAGACATCCAGACCGTAGGTCTTGTGGTTCTGCTCATGTGCAGCACGGAGTTCAACAAGCATGTCGATTGGATCGAGCCCGGCATTCTCTGCGAGGGTTCTTGGGATGATCTCAAGTGCGCCTGCGAAGGCCTCGATTGCGAGCTGTGCCCTCCCGCCGACAGTTGATGCATAATCACGAAGCCTGAGCGAGAGTTCGATCTCGGGTGCCCCTCCGCCGGCAACGACTTTTTTGTCTTCGACAACAACGCCAACGACACGGAGTGCATCTTCGATTGCACGCTCAAGCTCGTCGACGACATGGTCTGTCCCACCCTTGATGATGATTGAAACTGCCTTTGGATTCTTGCACTCTTCAACAAAGATCATCTCTTCGCCTGAAACTTTCCGCTCTTCGATCTTCCCGGCTGATCCAAGTTCTTCTGTTGAGATTGCATCGATCGATGAGACCAGAGATGCGCCGGTTGCACGTGCAAGCTTCTCCATATCGGATTTCTTTACACGGCGAACTGCAAAGATGCCCGCTTTTGCAAGGTAGTGCTGTGCGATATCATCAATACCTTTCTGGCAGAAGACGACATTCGCGCCGGATGCAATGACTTTGTTGACGATCGTTTTGATCATCTTCTCCTCTTCGTCAAGGAACATCTGGAGCTGGTCGGGGCTCGTGATACTGATTTCAGCATCGACTTCGGTCTTTTTGAACTCAATTGCCGCGTTCAGGAGGAGGATCCTGGCATCTTTGACAAGTTTTGGCATACCGGGATGAACTCTCTCTTTGTCGATGATCATACCCTCTATGATCTCAGAGTCATCAATTGAGCCTCCAACCTTCTTCTCGACCTTGACATTCTCAGTGTCAACGGTGCCGTCATCATCGGTAACCATCATGATCGCTTTGACGATCAGATCGCAGAGTTTCTCTTTGGAAGACTCGGCGCCCTTTCCTGTCATTGCGGTTTCGGCGATCTTGGTGAGAATGGCAGCATCGCCTGGTGTGACATCAAAAGCGATTTCTCTGAGAATCTCCTGTGCCTTTTCTGCCGCCTGTCGGTATCCCTGTGCGATCACGGTCGGGTGGACGTCCTGCTCAAGGAGATCTTCTGCTTTCTTTAAGAGTTCGCCACCAACGACAACTGCGGTTGTTGTCCCGTCACCGACTTCGTCATCCTGTGTCTTAGCTATCTCGACCATCATCTTTGCGGCCGGGTGCTCGATGTCCATCTCTTTAAGGATGGTTACGCCGTCGTTGGTGATGACGACATCACCAATCGTGTCAACGAGCATCTTGTCCATGCCTTTTGGACCGAGTGTTGTCCTGACTGCTGCAGCAACTGCTTTTGCTGCAGCAATGTTCATACCCTGTGCGTCGCGTCCCCGTGTTCGGGAGCTTCCTTCTTTCAGAATGAGAATCGGTTGTCCTCCAAGTTGTGCTGACATGTAGTATCACCAGTGTCTGATGATAACGTTGCTTTGTGGTTCTATATAAACATTATTCTGGCATCAGATCAATGAGATCAGATCCCTGTTCCAGCGAGTAGAGTTGTTCTTCACCGATAACGAGCGTTTTTCCAATCTTCTTCTCTTTATTGTAGTCTGAGAGGATGCAGAGACTTCGGGCATGAGCAATCTGTGAGAGGTTTCCGACAAGTGCCGCGCGCTTGACGATCTTCTGTGCAGGGCCAAAACAGGCCAGAATAGTTGTTTTTTCAAAGAGGGCCACGGCCTGAAATGGAGCACGCCTGAATGCATGGAGTTCGAGCCCCATCTCCTTGAGGTATGCAGCCGGTGTGACCGGTGTGATATCTTCGATATCTGTCATATGAACCAGTTCATGTGGCCGATCCATAAAGAGGTCGATTGGCTGAACAAACGCCTCATCAAAGATTTCTTCAAGTTTAAGTGCCATATCGAGTGTTGTTCCCATGCCGCTTTCGTATTTGCTGATCGTCCGTCTGGATACACCAAGGATATGGGCGAGATCGCCCAGAGAGAAGTTATGCCTCTCACGCATCTCGCGGAGTTTCAATCCATCAATGCTGACATACAGACCTCCGGGTGATGCATAGACGAGGGGTGGTATCTTTTCAACCAGGTAATCATACAGTGTCGATGGTGCAACGGCAAAGAGGCCGTACCTGAGGTAGACACAGCTCCTCTCAAGGGGCGCATCACGTGCCCGCTCCCCGATAATGATCGGGACTGCCTTGAGATGATGTGCCATTGCCTCAAGATCAATTGCGATCTCTTCTGAAACCGAGTCGATCTGAGAGACAATCTTGATGATCACAAGCCGCTTTGCGTCAGAGGCGAGAAGGTCGAAGCTCCGTGGACGGAGCAGACACCGCTCCGATACGTCATATCCGGCGGTCAGGAGTATGCTGATCACCGTCTGGATGAGCCGTTCCTGCACCATAATAAATTAGATCCTACATGGTGAAGACAGATATTAAATGATCCGACATGCCTCTTATGGGTCTGGAGTGTGTATCAATTGGTGATGTGGATTGGAATCGATGATACGGATTCTTCCCGTGGAATGTGCACCACATACCTTGCCGCACTCCTCGCCGCGCGACTTGAAGATTCCGCAATAGAGATCCAAAAACTCCGCCTTGTGCGGTTGAACCCAAATGTCGTCTGGAAAACACGGGGCAACGCTGCCATAGCGATACAGGCAGAGGGAGATGTAGATGTTGCATTTGCCCTTGCAGCAGATACAATTCATGAACTCGCCGATCTCGCCTGTGAAGAGACGAATCCGGGCCTCGTTGTCTCAACCGATCTGCGCCCCCCATCATGGTTTGCAGAGAAGGCGATCACCGGTTTTTGTACGGTTGAAGAGGCCATCGCCGTCTGTGAAGATGTTTCTGCGCGCTATACTGGATGGAAGAACAAGCGCGGTCTCATCGGGGCTACAGCTGCCATAGCCGCGATTTTTATGGACTCGACATCAGAGATCCTGGTATATCGCAGTCGTGATCGATGTGGAAGTGAACGTCAGGTTGATCAAAAGAGCCTCTATCGTGCAGATGAGGCAACAGTACCCCATACATGGGATACAGTGGATAGGGAAAACCAGGTAATTGTCTGCATTCCCCATACTCCTGATCCGGTCCTTTTTGGAATCCGTGGTGAAGACCCGGTCTGGGTCTCCCTTGCCCGGAATATGGTCCGATCAGAGCTGGCTGAACGTGAGGCTGTCTTTGAGACTAATCAGGGAACTGACGCCCATCTTCTTCTGGGATCTATTGGATTCCTTGAAGAAGGAAGATCCTACATTGTTTTCGGGGTGGTTGCCCAACTCCCGGTAACAGGGGAGGGGGGTCATGTCTCAGTCAGGATTACTGACTCTAATCATTTTCTTACCTGTATGGCGTTTGAACCAACGAAAGGTTTTCGTGACATCATCAGGGCACTTATGCCCGGAGACAGGGTTGCTGCCTGCGGAAGCTATAAACGGAATGCATTGAATCTTGAAAAGCTTCAGGTTATAACTGCGGACCCTATCCGGATCAAAAAGCCTCCAATCTGTATAGACTGTGATAAAAGAATGACCTCCGCAGGTGCGGGGAAAGGATATAAGTGTCGTTTATGCAATGCACGGTCTAATACCCCCTCTCTTTACACAGTGGAACGAAGCATCACACCAGGCTGGTATGAGCCACCACCATCTGCAAGAAGACATCTTGCCCGCCCGCTCTGCCGCGGCCCGCCATCACTAGTTATGATTCATCCACGGGTGGTACCGGATTGAGATTATTGCATCTGGATGGTTCATTGCTATCTCAGCTCTGGGTTGAGTGACCGGTGTGGTTTCCGGTGAAGCAATCAGCATACGAAGTATTGATACCCACCCGGATCAACCTGTAATCCATCCTCCAGGAACAGAGTACACATAACCAGAAATGATCTGCATACTCATGACGCGGAGGTTTGGGACTTTATACAATAAGATTGTCTGTCCTCGTCCTGGATCCAAAAGGAGGTTTCATCTCTTTTCAGAAAGGAGATCTATTGTATGGTACAGGTTCTTTCCCTTCATTATAATAGCCGCGAAAATGCACAACAATCTCTCCGCCTCCTCAAAAAATCAGGGATTTCTGCGAAATTATCGACAGAGACAACGCTCAGGTCTGAAGAGATGGTCTCAGGAACAATCAGCTCACTTCTGGCATATATTGAATCTTTAACTCCTGTGAACGAAGAGGAGGAATTGGCCATCGATATGGCCTTTTCAATTGTCACATTGGAGGAGGAGGCGTTCAATCGGATTATTTCTGCAATCCGGGAGGACGGCGGCAGCTATCTTCGTCGTGCCTATGAAGAATTTGAGGTGCTCTCTGAAGAGGAGCGGGAGTCGCTTACACAGGATGCTTTCAGGGTCCTCATCTATGCAGAAAAAGGGCTCATAGAGGAGACAGATGAAAAAATCGTCATTTTAAAGGATATTGATGCACGAGATCATACCGTTTTAGTACCTGCCCTACTTCTCCTCTTTCCCGACAAAGAGGAGTTGAAGTCTGCTCACCTGAACGGAGAAAAAATTGTTTCATCTGAAACAATATATTCAATCCAGACGGGAATGGACGTTATCTTCTGTCCTGATCCTCCAGAACTGATTGATTCTCTCCAGGACTATAAACCAGAAGAGGATAGTTTTATAGCGTATCTCGAACAGTTTTTCCTGCTCATCACACTTGCAGATGTGATTGTCCGCGAGATCGAAGATGGTGCAGTTTTCGTTCATGATATAGCAATGAAACTATCGTCAATTTCTGTATCTATCGATGAAGAATCCTACCCTATTCGATTTGATATTGCTTTTGAGACTGTCCAGCAGATGGTTGACGCGCTCCGTTCAGGAGGCAGAATTGCTGGAAAGGATGGGCGGTTAAAAGTCAGATAATAATAATTAT
>QZAC01000176.1 GCA_003838065.1 Methanocalculus sp. MSAO_Arc2 | reverse complement strand
TTATCCTTTACTTCAAGTAAATACTCTTATCCAGACCGCCAGGGCGTGCCGGCTCTTTTTTACTCTATTTCAGGATCATTTGACCTGGACTCCCCAAAATCTCCTGTATATTTCAATTCGATCTGCATGAAAGCAAAACAGGCTGGCCAGATGGGCGCGTGGCTAACCGCCTCCATATTTTATCTGATCCTGATGAGCACCATAGATGCAATATGTTCTTCAGGATAGTGTTCTTTCCCCTTCTTACAGAACGTTCTTCTCCCTGCATGACGTTTTCTCCTCCCTGCATGCATGAGGCCGGGGTGCATCGGGGGGTGTATCTTATACGCTTGAGGATCAATACCATCTTCTATGAAGACTGCTCTCCTCTCTGTATGGGATAAGACAGGAATAGTGGAATTTGCTCGTATACTCCATAATCTGGGGATAACTATCCTCAGCTCAGGCGGAACCGGCAGGGAACTCCATGATGCCGGGATCCCCTTTACCGAGGTCTCGGTTTACACCGGATCTCCTGAGATGATGGATGGGCGGGTTAAGACTCTGCACCCAAAGATCCATGGCGGCCTTCTCGGAAGGCGTGGTATCGATGATGCTGTGATGGCCGAGCATGGGATCCCGGGGATCGATATCCTCTGCGCGAACCTCTATCCCTTCGAGGCGATGTCTGAGAAAGCAATGCCGATCGAAGAACTCATCGAATTCATTGATATCGGCGGACCGGCAATGATTCGGGCTGCTGCAAAGAACTACCGGGATGTCTGCGTCATCTGTGATCCAGCTGATTATCAGAGCATTGCCAGCGCAATCGCATCAGGTGAAGTTTCAATAGAACGCAGGCTCTCTCTTGCACAGAAGGCCTTTGCACGGACTGCTGCATACGATGCAGCGATCAGCAATCATCTGCACAGTCTTGACGCAGCCTTCCCGACCGTCCTGACCATGCAGTTTCAGGGCGGCAGGGTGCTGCGGTATGGTGAAAACCCGCACCAGCAGGCGGCAGTCTACGGGACCGCCGGGATTGCCGGATCTCTTCCCATCCAGGGCAAGGCGATGTCATACAACAACTACCTGGACCTGCACGCGGCAGTCGGCCTTCTCCGCGAGTTTGACGATATCTGCTGTGTTATTGTGAAGCATAATAACCCCTGCGGAGTTGCCACAGGAAAAAGTCTCCATGAAACATATATCCGGGCACGGGATGTTGATCCTGTTTCCGCATATGGATCGGTCGTGGCGATGAACCGTGAGGTGGGTTTCGATGTAGCAGAGGCGATCTGCAGCACGTTTGTTGAGGTTGTCATCGCACCTTCATATACTGAAGAAGCTCTTGGGGTGATGAAGGCTAAAGAGAATATGCGTCTTCTCATCCTCCAAAAACCCCTCCCTGCAGGTGAGATCCGTTCCATCGACGGTGGCATACTCTACATGCAGACACCCCCCTACCGCGAGAGCTGGGAGGTTGTAACCGAGCGTGAGCCGACTGCATCTGAGCTGGATGCGATGCGGCTTGCCTGGCGGGTCTGCAAGCATACAAAGAGCAACACCATCATCTTTGCAAACAATCAGGAGACGCTTGGAATCGGGGCCGGACAGATGAGCCGGGTGGATGCGGCAAAGATTGCGATCGAAAAGGCAGGAAAGCCGCTGAAAGGATCAATCGCTGCATCAGACGCCTTCCTCCCCTTCCCCGATACGCTGGAGGTGGCTGCTGCAGCCGGTGCAACCGCTCTCATCCAGCCAGGGGGGTCAATCCGGGATGCTGATGTGATCGAGGCAGCAAACAGGCACAATATGGCGATGATCTTTACCGGTGTGCGGCACTTCAGGCATTGAGGGTACACCGGACCGGGGATGTTGCCTCCTGTAGCTTTTG
>QZAC01000175.1 GCA_003838065.1 Methanocalculus sp. MSAO_Arc2 | reverse complement strand
CACAGGGGATCGTTATTGGTCAATATAGGTCAATATCCTGATTATTCCCGATCATTCCCGGCGTCATATGAGATATGGCATACCATATCATGTTGAGAAGGTGACGCGACAGGCACGGATTATATCCGAGAATCATGAAAATATCCTGTATATCCTACATTGTTTTGCAGATCATAAGGAATACGAACAGTGGTATAATTTATATCGCTGATCCATGCTCCGATCTACCTCCCGGGGTTTGAGGGGTAGAAGCCTTTATGGTATACTGTGGTGCAATTATAATTTCATGGCGACATCACAGACGATTAAGCTTAAATCTGCTACAAAAGAGCGACTGACCAGGCTGAAGATCCATCCTCTAGAATCCTATAACGACTGTATTGAGCGCCTGATTGATATAATATATGATAATGAACCCCTCTCTGAAGAGACCATCAGGCGTCTGGATGAGGCAGAGATCGATATAAAAGCAGGAAAGTTCAGGCCTCTTGACGACGCTATGAGGGGTCTTGATCTCCTGTGAAACCCTTTGACATTGTCATCATCCCTCCAGCAGAACGGGACCTTGCCAGGCTCGATCCACCATCGGCTCAGCGCATCCAAAAGGCGCTTGGGGATCTTGCAAACGAGGAGAACCCGAACTGGTTTCTCAAACGTCTGGAAGGGGATCATGACCCTACGTTCTTCTCACTCAGGATAGGAGAATACCGCGCTATTCTGAAGATCCATAATGGCCGTTTGATCATTGTCGTGGTTGAGGTCTGACTGCGAAGAACAGTATACAGAACATTCTAACCGATACTTCTTTGTGGGCAACCCACACCCTTCATCCTCCTCCGCAACCAACATCTACCAGACAACCATGGGCAGCAACAAAAACTCCACTCCATCCAACAAGCCCCTCCTCACTGACCCACCTTTCTACCTGCGAGAGTTTGAGGAGTCCCACCGGTACATCATCAATGAGTACGAGGTCGAACCAAGGGATATCGGGATATTCATTCCCTGTGCGATGCGGAAACCCTACAGCACAAGCCCGAGCCACCAGCTGATCAAAATGGTCGTCTCCCAGGTCTTTTCTGACGATCAGTATCATATCGTCGTCTTTGGGACCTGCGGGATCGTGCCGTCAGAACTCGAGGAGATGTACCCTTTTGCCCATTACCGGTACATGCTCGGTAAGTGCAACGACCAGAAAGTCCTTGAAGACTTTCTCAGGATCGAGACCGACCGGGTCGCCGGCTACCTTGCAAAGACCCGGGATCGCTACCGGTACCGGATCGCCTACTGCCTAGGCATCTTCCGGGAGGCGTTCATCCGGGGAGCAGAGCAGGCCGATGTCAAAATCGACCTCATCCTCCCGACAGAAGATGTTATCAACCTGATCGTTGAGCAGGGCGATTGCGCCTTCCAGGAAGGCAGCCTCTCAATGGACGAGTATCTCGGCGAGTTCTGTGAAGAACTGATCAGGTTCAGAAACAATCACTTCCTAAAAGGGTAGTGCCAGGCCAGCAACCCACCATCCACGTTCTCACTCAAAAAGACAGTCCAGGATCCATTTTTGAAAATAGCTCATTTGCTGGTAGATCGGAATACAATGGAATAAAGACAAAAATGAAAAGAGAGGATTACCCCCGGTTATCTGTCAGTTCTGGTTAACCCTGCCTGTATTCACAGAACTTACAGACCGGGCATGGGTAAATGCCCTCGTCCTTGCTGGCGAGGGTAATCGACTTTCCACACTTCTTGCAGACGTATCTGCCTTCGCCGGGTTTGTCACCACATGTGATTGGCATACATATTGTTCGGACTTATACGAATATATATCTTGTTATTAATCCCCGGTACATCTTCGACGATAGACAAACAGTGCGGGATCTCTTCCATATCATTTGCCAGGATTTATAAAATAGAAAGGTTGTATCACATAACATGATGTCCTCAGACTCTGGTTCAGAAAGCCCCATTCTTAATCTGGCTGATATTGAGGCAGGGGAAATCTCCCGTACAGGAGGGAAAGGTGCAAACCTTGCCAGACTTATCCATGCAGGTTTTCCTGTCCCCGAAGGTTTCTGCCTGACCACCGCACTCTACCGCGAACTCATCGATGATACTGGGATTACCCGGCTGATTGATGAGCTTGAGGATATTTCCGCTGCGGAAAGCGAAAAACTGCATAATCTGGCAGGCAGAATACGAGAGCATATCCAGAGTAAAGATCTATCTGTTGACGTTCAGAAGGCTATTGAGAGTATTATTGATGCCAGAGCCTCCTATAGCGTCCGTTCGAGTGCGACTGCAGAAGACCTTCCAACAGCGTCGTTTGCCGGCCAGCATGATACACTTCTTGACATAATTGGCCTACACGCCATCACCCGGGCAATTCTTCAGTGTATGGCCAGCCTCTATACAGACCGGGCTGTCTCGTATCGGGCAGCCAACAACATCCTGCACCGGGACGTTTCGATGGCTGTTGTGGTTCAGCAGATGATTGAAGCCGATACCTCCGGTGTACTCTTCACCGCCGATCCGGTTACCGGAAGGCGAACAACAGCTTCTATTGATGCTGCCTTCGGATCGGGTGAGGCGGTCGTTTCCGGGACGGTCACCGCTGAAAACATCCTGCTGGATCGGAGAACCGGTAAGATCCTGGAAATT
>QZAC01000174.1 GCA_003838065.1 Methanocalculus sp. MSAO_Arc2 | reverse complement strand
CTTTATTGCCTGATGGGTGCAAGGAGGGGGATATTGTCGATATTGAGATCGGCAAGGATGAGCTGGCAACTGCGGATGCCCGGGAACGGGTCTCAACTCTCATAGAGAAGTTGAAAGCAAAGAACGGGTGATGATATGCTTCATTAACTGAAGAGCAGGTTTCAACAAGGATGTATGAAAGTTATCCATCCTTAATAATATCCTGATTGTACCACTATTGGAAGAACGATGGTTGATAGGTATGTATAAACGCATGACAGCACAATTCAGCAGACGATGTGCGGTAGTTGTTAACAGCCTGACATTTCACAAGAAGTATCATTTGTTACGTTCTGAATTTGTAAAAGCCATTGAAGAGGCAGGAACCTTTGAGAATCTTCCTTCGAAATGGCAAGAAATGATATTGGATTGTGAAGCACCGCTATAAACGACCTGCCTCAAAATCACTATGCGGGCTCTTCAAGTATTCAGAAAAGGGCTCTTCACTGATCCGGGTAGATTATAGTAACAGAAGAAAACCACTCAAAATGAAATGGTGAAGGGGCTGGAAAATTAATCATAAATCTATGTGAATAAATTATTTATTTGAATCATAATGTTATTTAAATCCCGATTAGCATTGTCAAGAGTATTTGTTGCCTGATTTAATTCACCAACTCGTTGAGAAACTATCATCCCTTGTGCATTAATATGAGAGTATAAATTCATTGCCGCCTGTATTTCGTAAGGATTACTAGTCGTTCGCCCAGCATAACGAGAATATTGGTTACTAAGTTCATTATAGCGATTAATTGCTGAATTATATTCAGCCACTTTTTGGTTGTAATTGTTTATTTCCCTTTCTACAACCTTTAATTGAGCATTATATTGTTTTATTAACGAGAGATACGTTCTCAGTTCTCGTGGAGAGTCAAAAGACCAGCCCCAGTAGTAACCATCATCATAACTTATATATCCGGCAGTTGTTTCCAATGCTACCCATTTCCCAGGCGATGTTTCCGCTAGAACCCATGCATGGGTTGCTTTACTCAAATCTGTTAGTTTTGGGTTTTCCGGATCTCCAACCTTGATTTTTGCATTGATCCCGGCAGTTTCAACCATATTCCACACATCTATAGACATATCACCACAAACAAAAATATCCGGACCCATATATGTGTGTGTTTCGTGGTAGGATCTCACAATCTCCTTAACAATATCTACATTAGTCCTCTGGAAAATCGGTTCCGGCGTCGTTTTCGGTGTCGATACAGGTGCTGCGGGTGCTGATGCTGGTTCTGAAGTGCATCCCGCGATCCCGACTCCTGCAATTAGGAGCAGTCCGATAATAAAAAAGATCAGTAGTCTCCTCATGGTGTGGACTATGTTATAGGGTTCGATAAAGGTTGCTATATAAGACGAAGAATAAAGGATAACAACTTCCCCATCACACCTTTTACAATGGATACCTCATTCGATGTGATCATCACCCGTAGATTATGGATCGGCACACTCATCACCGGGTTGGGTATGGGAGTCCTTCTGGAACTGGTCTTCCGTATCTTCAGTGGGTCGCATCTATTACCTCTGATCTTCGTTGCGACCATGGCATGTGTAGTTCTGGTTTTCGGGTGGTGGGTGCTTATGGAATTTCAGAAACAGTCTTTAGATAAAACCAACACATTATCCTCCGATTGACTATCAGGCGGAGGAAACCACATCTCTCCCGCCGGTTTTACACCATCATTTTCCCGATAGATGTTCTGGCATGGCATTGAGCGAGTTTTGCCCTCATAACGATGATATGAAGATGGTTTTTCTCAGCTCCCCGGGTTGGATCTCCGCTTCCACACCCTGACTCCCACATACCCCACAACCACAACACCTGCAATAACAGCCCACCGGACAACCATCTCCCGGAGAGCCAGCTGCTGCTTCAACGTATCCCTTCGCCACCGCACCACCTCATCATCAGGATCAATCGCAAGTGCCCGGTCAAACGCCGCTATCGCCTCATCATTCCGCCCCTGCGAAGCGAACGCCATCCCTTTGTTGTCCCATGCAGCTGCAAACATCGGATCGAGTGATATAGCCATCTCGTACGCGGCAATCTCTTCCTCGACAAACCCGAGATCAGAATATACAACACCCATATTGTTCCAGATCTCCGCTGAATGGGGCGACATCTCCAGAGCAAGCTGATATGATTCCATTGCTTCATCATACCGCCCGAGTGCTCGGAGCACAATGCCCCTGTTGATAAGTGCGTTTGTATTGAATGGATCAAGGGCAAGCGCCTGATCGTATGATTCCAAGGCCTCGTCATACCGTCGCATCTCTTGGAACGCCACGCCCCGGTTATACCATGACAGGCTGAACCCCGGCTCAAGCTCGATCGCCAAGTCGAACGAGGCGATAGCTTTGGTATACT
>QZAC01000173.1 GCA_003838065.1 Methanocalculus sp. MSAO_Arc2 | reverse complement strand
GGCATTCTGCGTATTGCAAATGTGCAATCACGGATGCATAATCCTGCCCCAGTGGCTTAGCCCGGCATAGCGGCTGACTTGTAATCAGCAGGTCCCGTGTTCAAATCACGGCTGGGGCTTACTGACATTGAGTTCTTAAGCTAAGACGAAATTAAAGCCCATTTTGGCTTTATTTCATTTTTGTAATAAAATTAATTCCACGCTAATTTGTCCGTTTTTCATTTCATGCAATAAGAGACGAGATCGGGACATGGTGAGAATTTTTCCATTTCCACCACTATTCATCATCACATTGGCGATTTTAAAGAGTTTCTTAAAGAATATGATCCAGAGTATGGGTGAGAGTGAGATGTACGATTTAAACGGCTATAAAACGGTGATTTTATAAAAAGTTTAACTGAAGTTAATCTAAAAAACTGTCACATGGACAGTCTTAATAATTTTCATTGAAAAAAACAGTTCGTTTTTACGTTTTTTATGATAGAATCTCAGACCATGATACTGGAAAATGTTTCCAAATCTTTTTCGTCTGATGAAGCCAATCTCCGGCTATGCCCCCGCCTGCACCAGACGCCCGGACGATCTCGGTCATCTACGTGGATGACGAACCCGCCCTCCTTGAGATTGGGAAGCTGTTCCTTGAAAAGACCGGCGAATTCATCGTCGCCACTGCAGAGAGTGCTGAGGAGGCGATTTTGATCCTGGACACGCAGCCTTTTGACGCGATCATCTCTGACTACCAGATGCCGGGCATGAACGGGATCGCGTTTCTGAAGCACGTCCGATCAGCTGGCGATATGACGCCTTTCATCATCTTCACCGGGAAAGGGAGGGAGGAGGTTGTCATCCAGGCGCTGAATGAGGGCGCAGACTTCTATCTCCAGAAGGGAGGGGATCCCAAGGCGCAGTTTGCCGAGCTCTCGAATAAGGTTCGGTATGCCGTCACCCGGAAGCGGGGGGAGGAGGCGCTGCAGGAGAGTGAGGCGCAGAAAGATGCAATTCTGAACGGAATTGGCATCAATATCTCCTACGTAAACAGTGATCTTGAGATACTATGGGCCAATAGAACTGCAGCTGCATCTGTGAACATGGAACATGACGACATAGTTGGTCGTCGGTGTTATG
>QZAC01000172.1 GCA_003838065.1 Methanocalculus sp. MSAO_Arc2 | reverse complement strand
TCACCCTGCTCATCAATAATAAACTGCTCTTTGACTGCACCCATCGTTGTTTCCCTCGTTATCTAGATATGATTCAGGGGATATATAAGTGCTGACAATCACCTGTTTCTGCAGAGGTATATAATCCGGGTACCTCTTTCAGGTTTCTCTTTCAGCCGGGCAGTCGAATATTCACCTTACTTAGGCAAGGAGATCCCACCCTTCAGGGTGGGGAGGAATTGCCCCCTCCATACTATACTATATTCTAAAGACGACGCTTTGGTTGGACATTTCTTGCTAACGCACACGGAAATGTTGTCTTTGACTGCTCCAAAATCCCGGAGTTCAGTATAAGTGGGTCGGGGATGGTGAAAGTAGCCGGTGATTCGATATTGGTGTCGATAATCGGTAGTGGTCGTGTCAACCGACCAGTACGAATAAGGTTCTTTGGAACAACCTTCGTGCGTATTAAATTGGAATGTGTCTGTTATCATTTGCATTTCAAGCCACTTCCTTCAGGTGGTGGTAGTTGACGTATCCATTACTTTATCATCCTGATAATCCAAAACCATTTATGCCACCAAGGTAGTATATGGTAGTATGCAGAGCATGAGTTCGATCAAGATCGCAACCGGAGTCAAGGATCTGCTCAGTCAGATGAAGGAGCACCCCCGCGAAACATATAGTGACGTGATTGAACGGCTTGTTACGGAACGTGCACCCGATTCAGATGGCCGATCACTTTTCCACATCCCTCTCTGGTATGTTCGGATTCGTGACACGATTCATACGCTTGATCCTCCAATCGAGCTTTCATGCGAGAGAGATAATGAGGATTTTATCCTCTATAACCACGAATATCATCTCCTTGCATCAGCATCAAATCTTCATGAAGCTCTTGTGGAGATAACAGATGAATTTGAAGAGAACTGGAAGGATTATGTAGAGCAGGATATCCACAAGCTCTCTCCAGGAGCACAATTGTTCAGGCAGAAGCTCATATCCCTGCTATCAGAAGAGTATACCAGGGAGATCTGATGGCGTGAGCCGGAAGAATCACATAATTATTGCCCGTCTGAAGAAGAAAGGATTCTCAACAGAGATGTCGAAGCATATCAAACTGACATTTCAGCACAATGGGTGCGATACACAGATCCGAACATGGGTATCTCATGGCAAAAAGGAGATCGGTGATCGACTCCTCAGTCTTATGGCAGAACAACTCCATCTTTCAAAGCAGCAGTTTATGGAGGTAATCGATTGCACGGTTGACGGGGAAGCACTTATTCTCATGTATCATGAGAAGGATCTTCTTTGAGAATTATTCATACATCTGACATGCAAGCGCTTACAGCGGTACGGATGCGACGAGCAGGCGGGCGGTGTTCCTCTTCTCAAATGCGAGCGGCAGGGCGGCGAGCCCCGCCTGGTGGCAATGAGGAGTGTTCCGCCTGGAGGGAAAAGGTGACAGATTAATAGAGTATCCTCATGACTTTACGGCATTCATAATCCCATATTGTATCAATGCCGTCCTGATCTCCTTTAATTCCATACGCATCTCAGAGATCTCTTTATTGAGATGGTTATCAAGATCACTTCTCATTCCTTTCACTTCAGTCAGTGTTTCCTGTTGAAGACTGATAGTATCTTTCTGAAGACCGATTGTTTCCTTCTGAAGACTGAGCGTCTCTTTCTGTAATGAAATGGACGTATCGTGCTTCTCAAGGGAGATATCCTGTTTCTTCTCCATTCGTGAAAAGATAGCAATTGCAGTATCAAATCTCTCTGCAAGTTCCTCTTCAGGAGAGCCTCTGATCACCGTAAAATATGAAAATTCACCTTTATATTTTTCCTCTATGGTGCAAATCCCTTCAACCTCTACCGGATATTCCACATTTCTGATAGCCTGGATGAAGGCATCAAGATCAGATACACGGCCCTCTGCAATGATATGCACATCATATCCTTCAAGGTTCTCGATATAGCCGGTAATATGTAGTTTTCTTGCAATATTCTGAACAATATGCAGATATCCAACCCTCTGGACTGTCCCTGACACCTGTATTGAATATCG
>QZAC01000171.1 GCA_003838065.1 Methanocalculus sp. MSAO_Arc2 | reverse complement strand
TCATATCCTCGGCAACATACAGCGACCGCCGGAACATCAGGGATCTCTTCTCCGCCTCCATCGACCCATACACCACCCCGCCAAGCGACTGCCAGGCGCGCTCCGTCTCCTCCACCAGCATTTTCAGCTCAGAAGGTTCCATTGAAAAGGCGCTGTCCACTCCACCGTCGGCGCGGCTGAGCGTGAAGTGCTTCTCGATCACCGTTGCGCCATGGGCGACCGCGGCTACCGCCGCGCCGATGCCGAGGGTGTGATCCGAGAGCCCAACCTCGCAGTTGAAGAGCTCGCGCATGTGCGGGATGGTGAGGATGTTACTGTTCTCAGGGGTCGCCGGGTAGGTGCTTGTGCACTTGAGGAGGATTAGATCCTGGCACCCTGCATCGCGGGCGGTGCGGACCGCCTCATCGAGTTCAGCGATAGTCGCCATGCCGGTTGAGATGATCAGCGGCTTGCCGGTTGCCGCCACCTTCCTGATGAGCGGCAGGTGATTATTTTCAAAGGAGGCAATCTTGTATGCTGGGACGTTCAGGGTCTCGAGGAAATCAACGGCAGTCTCGTCAAACGGTGTTGAGAAGCAGATCATCCCCAGCTCCTCTGCCCGCTTCATGATCGGCTCATGCCACTCCCAGGGGGTGTACGCCTGCTTGTAGAGATCATAGAGGCTCTGCCCTTTCCAGAGGCTTTTTTCATCGTTGATGAAGAACTCTCCGTCACTCACATTAAGAGTGATAGTGTCGGCGGTGTATGTCTGGAGCTTGATCGCATGGGCGCCCGTCTCGGCTGCTGCTTCGATGATAGCCAGGGCACGATCGAGGGAATGGTTGTGGTTCCCGGACATCTCGGCGATAATAAAGGGAGGGTTATTTTGACTAATTGTATAATCACCTATTTTCATGACGAATCACCATAATATATGAATTATTTATTGAGCGACAAATCTCCCTGACTAATGATCTGAAGAATGTAACGTCTGCCATTATATTCAAACCAGGCGGGATATTTCTCATTATCAACGGTTCGTAATAAGTTAAGGTTGTATTTCAAGGGGCAGTCAATGTCAATCTGACTATCTTCAGGACGACGACGCGGGTAATATGTTGCCTCTCCATACTGGGGAATAGCGGAATGAATGACATCTGGATACTCCTGAACAAAGTATCTGCATAAGTCATTGATTGCCTCACCTAGTACCTGTTGCATTTCACTGAGCAGTTCACCTCCAGAAAATGATAATATAACCTGCTTGTATAGTGGTCCACTATCAACAGTTTCTGCTGCTTCAAATAATGTAACCGGAATTTCATTCTCACCCTCGATAATTTTCCATGTCATTGGTGACCAGCCTCTTCCTTTTGGCAAATCACTGGCATGGACCACCAGATTGTTGCTGTGACGTGACAGAAGAGTGTCCTTGACAATCTTCCCATAACTCAGGTAGAAACAGATATCTCCTTCAGGCAGTTCAGAAGCATCATGAGCCCATCTCACCTCATGCCCTTCACAGATCCAGGTAATCATGAGATCTGGAATGAAGGCATTCATCCAGCTTCCGGAATCAGAGCAGACGCTAATACGCCACCCCCCCCCATCAGGCTTGCTTGTAAACTCAAGTCCTTCAAAGATTCTTTGTGAACGAATATTCTCTGT
>QZAC01000018.1 GCA_003838065.1 Methanocalculus sp. MSAO_Arc2 | reverse complement strand
GGTAGCTTATTCCCGCATGTTTAAAAGCTGATTCAGCAGACTGCAGGGTATTATCTGTGGAACAGTCATCAACAAAAATCACCTCATATTTCTCAATTGGATATGTTGATGCCCGGATATTCTCAATACGGTTTGTGATTACCTTCTCTTCATTATAAGCCGAGATGATAATGCTAATCATAGGCAATTCAAGTCCTTGAATTTGGGAATCAGGCAATCGTGCAAGATGTATACCAATAAAATAGATAATATATGGAAAGATAGCCACCATAATAAGGATGAAGCCAATCCAGAGAAACATTAAATAGTATACCATGTTGAGACATATCAGGATATTGCCATGAAGCAATCACAAAACGCATCCCTATTTAACCAAACTCCTGCGAAATTTTTTGCAAAATAGAAGGGAAGCATCGTAAGAATCTAATTATCAATTATAGCTATCAAGTATCTACCCAACAACCATCAAATAAGGCAACCCTCATCACCACCCCCAATCAACACCATACCCATGCGCTATCTCATCACCGGCGGTGCCGGCTTCATCGGATCAAACCTCGCCGAGCATCTCGCTGACAGCCACGAGAACGAGATCACCATCATCGACAACCTGGCCACCGGCAGGCAGGAGAATAACGACCATCTTACAACCCACCAAAACGTCACCGTCATCAACGGGAGCATCACCGACACCGCCCTGATGCATGAGATCACGCAGGGAATCGACGGCATCTTTCACCAGGCAGCCATCCCCTCAGTCCCCCGCTCAGTCAATGATCCGATCACCACAAACGAAGCCAACGTCACCGGCACCCTCCAGCTCCTCGTCGCAGCAAAAGACAATGGCGTCCGCAAAGTCGTCGCCGCCTCATCTTCATCAGTCTACGGCGACACACCCACCCTCCCAAAGGAGGAGGGGATGATGCCAAATCCCCTCTCCCCCTATGCAGTCACAAAACTGACCAACGAGTACTATGGAGCAGTCTTCACCGGACTCTACGGCATCCAGACAGTCTTCCTCAGGTACTTCAATGTCTTCGGCCCCCGGCAGGATCCTGCGTCCGAGTATGCAGCTGTCATCCCGAAATTCATCACCCGCCTCCTGGACAACCAGAGCCCGATCATCTACGGCGATGGAAACCAGACCAGAGACTTCACGTATATCAAAGATGTTGTCCAGGCAAATTGCAGGGCAATGGAGAGCGACGCAACCGGCATCTACAACATCGCCTGTGGAAAGCAGATCAGCCTCAATGATCTCGCAGAAACCCTGATGGAGATCACAGGCAGCAATCAACCAGTCCTCTACGAAGCACCCCGGGAGGGAGATATCAGGGACTCGCTTGCCGACATCACACGGGCAAAGGCAGCATTTGGCTACAACCCGGAATATACGCTTGAAGAGGGCTTGAGAGAAACGGTTGCGTGGTTTTTGGAACAGATGTAAACCCATACCGGACAGCCGCACGATAACCCTTCCATCAGACGATTCATCCCTCATCCTACATCCCTTATTCCACGGGTTGCCAATTATCCAATCCAGGCCATCACCTTTATCATTTTCGTTGACTATAAAGTAGTCTACTTATGTCTCAACAAATCTTCGTTGATCGTGATGATGAACTCCGGTTCCTCATGGATCGATATAATTCGCAGAAACCCGAATGCGTGATCATCCATGGCAGACGACGAGTAGGAAAGACCACGCTCCTCGCACAGTTCCTGAACAGGGCCAGGGGTTTCTACTTTCTCGCTTCAGAAGAAGGGACACATTCAAATATCCAGGATTTTGCACACTATGCGGGAGAATACCTGGGAGATCCGGATTTTAAACGGGGGAACTATCCGGACTGGCAGGCAGTAATCAAAGCGCTCATCTCACACCGGAGATTCGCCCCACCTGATGGAGAAAAAGTCGTTATTGTGATCGATGAGTTCCCCTATCTAATCTCAAGAGATAAAGCAACCCCATCAATTTTCCAGAAGATATGGGATCAGATGCTTTCACATGAGAAGGTGATGCTTGTCATCTCCGGATCATCAGTGAGCGCCATGGAAAGTGAAGTACTTGCGTATACAAGCCCGTTATATGGCAGGAGAACAGGACAGTGGCAGGTTGAACCCCTCCCCTACCCGTACCTCAGGCAACTCCTTCCATATAATGAGCATGATCTGGTCTTGACCTGGTGTGTCCTTGGTGGAATACCTGCATATATCAGATTATTCGATCCTCATCTCTCATTCTGGGAGAATGTGGAAGAGCATATCCTGAAAAAAGGTGCATACCTGTATGCTGAGGCAGAAATCCTGATGCACTATGAATTCCGGGAGGCTGGAAACTATATGTCCATTCTTCGTGCTCTTGTCGCCGGACACACCACACTTTCATCGATCTGCCAGTCAACCAGCCTTGATAAAGGAATGGTGTCAAAATACCTTGCTACACTAACGCGTATGAAGCTCATTGTGGATGAGGCGCCGGTTACTGCATATTCCGGGTTCAGACGACGGCATTACCGGCTATCTGATCCGTATCTCACATTCTGGTTTCGCTTTGTATATCCCAGGCGGGCTGAAACCGAAACAGGACAGGTTACAAAAGTTCTCCATTCAATTCAGGATTCAATCGCTCCATATTGTGGAGAAATGTTTGAAATCCTCATCGAGGATCTCATACGAAGAGGGATTCTGTTTCCTGAAACATCGTACTCACGCCTGGGACGATGGTGGCAGAACGAGAGAGAGATTGATCTCGTCGGGCTTGATGAACGATCAGGTACCGCACTCTTCTGCGAATGTAAATGGTCTGAGCTCAGCATTCGGGATGCACGTCTGGTTATTACCGCCCTCCGGGAGAAAGCACAAAACGTCAGGTGGAAGAATACGGAACGGACAGAACGCTATGCATTGATCGCAAAGAAAATTCATGGGAAAGAAGTATTACAGAGCGAGGGATACGATGTTATTGACCTCCATGACATTGCAACACGTTCAGGGAGATACCTGGAATATCACACCCCATAAATCAGCCAGAATCGAAAAAGAAGATGGGCCTGTCCGGATTCGAACCGGAGATCTTCGCCGTGTAAGGGCGACGTCATAACCAGCTAGACCACAAGCCCAGTAATTCCAATTAATATTGCCCTTTTTGAATTAAAGCCTGCCGATCAGAAATGTCGAGAAGAGCCATAATTATTAAAAAAGGGGAGGGGAGATACCCCGCACTCACAATCAAACCACATTCAGAGTAACCCAAACGACTTCAGGGTAACTTCCGGGTTCACCGCACCCACATGGTAGACTGCGCCCTCCGAAAGTTCGTTGATCACCACTTCTGCAGGCGAGAAGAGCGACGTGTCGATCTGGTAGAAGTCGTAGTTGGCTTCCTTGAAGATATCGTTGAAGGGCTTCCCATACCCTTTGGAGGTATTGCTTGGGATCTTGTCGAGATACTCCTTAATCTCAGGCGCGTTCATCGTCAGGCAGATCCTGCCGTAATAGATGGTTGCATCATTTGTGACACCCATCGCAAGCTTTGGACCCCGCACCGGCGGGATCGGGGCGGTCCCGATACCGGAGATGATCTTCTTTGTATCAAATCCAAGCTCATTGAGCTTATACACCGCAGTCTCCACACACCGTCCCGCAACCTGGATCGATCCAACAAGCGAGGAGGTCGGCGCAACAACTGCCGCGACATTCTCAACTTCGACCTTGCAGGCATCTGCGATTGTCTGCATCACTTCGGCGTTGGGCAGAACATCAGCTTCCAGACAGATCACCGCGGCATCGAACTCATCTTCGTACTCGATAACTTCATAGGTGTGTTTCGGCTTCAACGACAGCGCACGGGCAGGGCCGCTCCCCATGGCAAAGAAATTACCGGATTTTACCGTCCATCCGGCCTTCTGTGCTCCAAGACATGAGATCGCAGGGAAATCTGTATTGATATCGATAAAAGGCTGCGGGAATGATCCGATCTCACCCATGCAGTATGTTACCTCTCCAAGGCCACCCATACAGATACGGGTGAAGAATTCTCCGGCACCATATCCACCCGGAACAGCGACGCCACAGTCAACAATCCGTGATCCATTATCGAGTTCATGATATGCGACATTAAAGAGGTCCGAGAGTTCCACAAGCTCTTCAAAAAGATCCAATCCAAGTTCATTTACACTGACCATACAATCCCTCTAGCATAAGTACAGAGTAAGGGAGAACTGATAAGAGTTGCTAAATTGTTTCTGCACTTCCCACCTCAGCACAGATCTTTTCAGGGCTATAGCGAAGCGATATCACGCGCGTCCTCCCCCGCCCAGGCCGATAATCCAGGTTGATCAGCCGGATCAGGTCCAGTTTCTGGACGATTTCATAGTATCTGGTATACATAATACCGGTCTCCTCCTTCACCCGCGTATGTACCTCACCAGCAGTCATCCCGGAATCCTCACGACTCATTAACGCGATGACCCTGAGGACATACCGCTCGTCATCCCTGAGTGTCCGGATAAGGGATGCAATATGGTAGCGTTCAGATACCTGGTAGGCCCGGCAGACATCATCCTGAGATACCGATGTCCGGGCATCACGCTCGGCAAGCAGACCCGCACGCTTTAAGAGATCGATTCCCACACGGAGATCCCCGGTCCTCATCGTCCTGTCAACAACAAGCGCAAGCATCTCATCAGGCACAACATGCGGATAAAAACCCTGGATAATCCGCATCCTGAGGATCTCTTCTACTTCTGCTGCAGTATAGGGAGGAAAGAAAATCTCGGCATGATTAAGTACTGAAGCGACACGCCCGTCAAATGCTGCTGCAGGATCAAGATCCATATCCGAGAAGATGAGGATGATCCCAACCCTTACATGCTCATATTCCTCATGCGCCCTGAGGAGCGGATAGAGGAGATTGTTGATCTCTTTTTCATAGATGAGATAGTTGGCATCATCCAGGCAGACGATCAGTATCTGGTCTTCCTTCAGGATATGTCTGAAGATAGCATCATAGACCTGCTTGAAACTGGTCCCGGACGGCAGCGGCAGGTGGCCGATCAGGCGCTTGAAGATCTTGGCCATGATCGCGTATTTCGTATTGTCAATCTTGCAGTTGATATGGACACAGGCGATCTTCTTTGTCGTCTCCTCGATCTCATCAAAAAGTTTTTTTATCGTCGTCGTCTTGCCGGTGCCGGGGGGGCCGCGGCAGAGGGAGTGCATCGGTCGGGATCCACGGAGTGCTGGCTGGATCTGAAACGAGAGTTCTGCAATCTGCTCTTCACGGAAGCGGAATGTATCCGGGATATAATCCACCTCAAAAACCAGAGGATCGCGAAAGAGCGTCTCATCCCACATGAGCAGCCGTCTTACCACAATTCAAACTCCCTTTTGATGATACTTTCTTTTTATGATTGTATTCTCTTGTTACGGTGCATTTTCTCGCAATAGTGGATTCTCTCGCTATAATGTATTCATGCATTGTTTACAGAGTGTTCTGTTCATAAAGAGATGGCTCACATCATGCTGTACCTTGCTGACCTCAATTCCACAGGCCTCGCAGAGGAACCGCGGGGCTGCCCCGGCTGACCCGGTGCCGGGCCTGTCTGCACCCGGTTCCTTTACGACTGGTGCTTCCGCAACAGATTCGTCTGCAACGGATTCTTCTACGACTGTTTCTTCCGCACCGAGTTTGTCTACAACTGGCTCATCTCCACCGGGCTCTTCTGCACCTTGCACCTCCAGTGTACCTGCATCTGGCTCTTCAAAGTAAGGAGAACCTGGATAGGGAAGGATAGGTTCTGGAATGTCAACCTCCACAACATCGCGCTCTTCGGGGACGTCCAGCAACTCCTCCACCCCGGTCACCGGACATGAGGCGATTGAATCAGCATCCAGGTCTTCAGTAGATTCATCACTTGTGGAGGAGATAACCCGCTTTTGTGTACCTTCATCATCCTGGGGATGAACCTTCCGATACATGGAGCCAAACACCCGGCTCCGGTAGTGGTCGACACGCTCAGCTGTAGCTTCGTCTTCACGGCCGATCCCTGCAAGCACACCATCAAGAAACGCGGTAAGTTCTGAGACGTCCTCTTCCGACTCTACCTCACCTGTGACATCAAGTCTGATATTTTCATAATTGTCCAGGTTGATCGTAACGCCGATTGTCATCTCTTTACGGGTACCCATACATTCACTATCCCCTCATGAAGGAATATGGTTTGCGGAAGAACCATCCCCCATCAGTACCCATATACAGAATGGCAGATGATGAGAGTTACCCCCGCTGACATCCCGGATGATGACGCAGGGATCTGATGCCATCCATTCTATTGTATACCTGCCAGATAATAACACATCAAGGCACAGCTCTTCCATGGAACAACTCAAATACCACCAATAATTAGATCAATCAATCCGAGAAGAGAAGAGGAAGAAACTCCGGACCCCTCAGAAGCCCACAGGATCCCTTTTCTGCCTCACGCTCGGAGTACCGCATTGTCCCGTCACACCCTTTCCCCATGATTGCAAAGGGAACGGCTTCACTGGTATGCGTTCTCAGGCGGATTGGTGTTGGGTGATCGGGCAATACTGCGATCGTTCCTGCAAACTCATCCAGCGCGATGCCAATCGCCTCATCAATCCGTTCAATCGCTGCAACCTTCTCCTCAATACTTCCCATATGCCCGGCCTCATCCGGCGCTTCTATATGGACATAGACAAAGTCAAGAGATTCAAACGCGTTGAGGGCGGATCGGATCTTTCCATGGTAGTCGGTATCAAGATACCCGGTCGCTCCCGGTACAAAAATGACGTCCATTCCAGCACTCCGTGCTATCCCAAAGAGCAGGTCAACTCCGGAGATCATACCACCTGATAATCCGAACTGTTCCTGAAATGATGGGATTAGAGGTGTTTTTCCTCCACTCCACGGCCATATCGTAGTCGCCGGAGGACGCCCGGCCTCTGCACGCGAGACATTCACCCGATGATCAGAGAAGATTTCTTCTGCAACATGCATACACTGGCGCAGCCGCGCTGCGTCCGCACCCCGGGGGAGATAGCCATCGATCTTTTTCCCAACGATATCATGAGGAGGAGTTGATTCCGCACCCCCGGCATTCGAAAGCACAAGCAGGTTCCGGTAACTGATCCCTGGATACAGATCGGCATCCTGCACAACCTCATTGAGAGAAGAAAAAAGCTCCCTGCCCTCCTCACTTGAGATATGCCCGGCAGAGAAATCTTTCATGACTCCTGAATCAATCGTTACCAGGTTGCATCGGTATGCGATGTCTCCTTCACCAAGGGTGACGCCCATCGATGCCGCCTCAAGCGGGCCGCGGCCGGTATAGTAGAGCGCGGGATCATATCCAAGCACCGAAAGGTTGGCAATATCAGATCCCGGTTCAAAACCAGGAGGTATTGTCTGGAGCCGCCCCATCATGCCATCGCGTGCGATTGTATCCATGTTCGGTGTGGATGCATATTCAAGCGGCGTTACTCCGCCCAGTGCATCTATTGGCTCGTCTGCCATCCCGTCACCGAGGACGAGGAGGTACTTTCCTCTCCTGTCTTTCTTTTCACCTGGATGCATCCATATCTAGATTCGCGTTTCGTATGATTAAAACCTCCACAGGACACATGATCTACCTGGTGAAACCGAGAATCTCACCCGGCGATGCGATCGGTATTTTTCTGCGAGGCCTCCTGATGGGAGGATCAGACATCATACCCGGTGTATCCGGCGGGACAATGGCCTTTATAACAGGAATTTATGGAAGACTCATACACGCAATCGCGGCTGTACGGCCACAGATCGGCCTCCGGCTTATCCGTGGTGATATCGGGGGGTTCAAACGTGAGGTCACCGCAGCAGACCCCGTCTTTTTGATCCTGCTTCTTGCCGGGATCGGCACTGCAGCACTCCTGATGTCCCGAGCAATCCTTCATATTCTTGATATCTACCCGGGAGAGGCATTCGGCCTTTTTTTTGGGATCATTATTGCATCATCGATTGTGATTGCAATACAGATTGAAACAACAAAGAAAGATGCTATCATCTTCATTATTGCTGGTTTTTGTGTAGGATATCTGATCGGAAGCCTCCCTGTGGGATCATTTGGCCATTCCCTCCCGATGATTTTCACAACCGGGATGATTGCACTCTGCGCAATGATACTCCCCGGTATCTCTGGTGCATATCTCACTCTTGTACTCGGCCAGTACGAATACATGCTTCAGGCACTCCGGGATGTATCCCTGCCTGAAATCATCGCGTTCATCGCTGGTGGAGCACTCGGCATCCTGCTTTTTTCACGGATACTCCGCTATCTCCTGGATCGATATACCGCAACAGTCCTTGCCCTGTTAACCGGTCTCATGCTCGGATCCACCCGGACACTTGTTGAGCGGATTTATGACGCACAGGGCTTTACCGGCAGCGTTATCATTGCATGCGCAGCCGGCGTGCTGCTGATAGCAGCAGTCGAACACCTTCGCAGGCAAAAACGACAGATGGTGCTGAAAAAGAGGAGTTAGAGTTCCAGAAGCCCGGCCCGCACTGCCTCCCGGACGCTCTCTTCTGACCCGATGGGCGGGCTCCACCCAAGCGCAGTGATCTTTTCAATTGAAAGAAGCATCTTTGGAACATCGCCAACCCAGCCCCGATCCCCTCCAGTGAAGACGAACTCGACATCAGAAAGCCCCATCAGAGAGACGACGGCATCAGCAATCGAGACGACATCGATCCAGTCGGTTGACCCAAGATTATAGCAATTATAGCGGTTTGGCGCATGGTCAGACGCAAAAAGCATTCCATCCACACATGCAAAAACCGAAAGATATGACTTGATCTGGGTCCCGTCACCAAGAATTTCAAGGCGTCCTGGATCCAATCGGAGTTTTCTGATGAAATCAAAGATCACACCATGGTTGCTCCGGGGACCGATAATATTGGCAAACCGAAAGACCGACCCCTTCATGTCATAGGTATGGCAATAGGATGCGATCATCACTTCGGAAGCGAGTTTGCTTGCACCATAGACAGAGATCGGAACCATTGGCGAGTAGTCCTCAGGAGTCGGGATGACTGATGGCTCCCCATAGACTGTTGATGTGGACGTAAAAACAATCTCAGGCACGCGATATGTTCGCATGGCCTCAAGAACCATAACCGTGGCGGTGACATTATTTTCATAGACCGACAGCGGGATTTCTGCGCTCCCCCGGACATCGGGATCGGCGGCAAGATGGAAAATCCGGTCTGCCCCCGCACATGCCTGCTGCCATCCATCGGTGAGGAGATCAGCAAAAACAAGCTCCACCTTCCCTGAAGAGATGTGATCTTTGATATGATCCAGATTCCCGCTTATGAGAGAGTCGATAACACAGACCCGATCTCCGCGCTCCACCAGCGCATCAACAAGATGAGATCCGATAAAACCAGCACCACCAGTCACAATACTGAACATTATACACTATTAGGATGGATAGACCATTAAGTATCATTATGTTCATCGGCATCGATCATGGAACAACTGCAATTCGTTTTGCCTCAGCAACCGTTACATTCAAGATGAGCCGTAGAGAGGCACGGACATTTTGCATACATGACCTTACACAAATCGCTCCAATTGATGAGATTGAGGGTATCGCCCTCTGCTACTCAATGGGCGACAACTTCACAGCCATTACAGATATCAGCCGCCTTCAAAACCGTGGTATCGTGACCCGGGACGGTGCCGGCGAACATATTGGTGGTGGGACACAGGTGTTTGACGAAGTTGCCAGATCCGGCATACCGACTGTTGCCATCCCGGGTATCCACCGTGGATCTGATACCGATCCCAGATTCAAAGCATATTCCCACCAGGCGAGCCCGGAGAAGATCGGAATCGCATATGGTATTTCTAAAGACCTTGGAAATACCTTCATCGTATCTGATGTAAGCTCCAATACGGTCACACTGCTTGTCAGAAATGGCCGGATAATCGGGGCATTCGATGCATGTATCTTCGCCCCCGGGACCCGGCACGGGGCACTCGATGTCGACGCTATCCGGAGGGTTGATGCAGGTCGTGAGACCGCAAATGAAGCCTTCATGCACGCAGGCGTCTCCTCTACCATGCCAGAAGAAGAGCACACGCAGACTATCGCAATGTTTGCTGCTATGGAGATCGCATCGATGCTCATGCTCGCACCGGATGCCGATATCGCCCTTGCCGGATCCTGTGCCCCAAAAATCGCAGACGAGGTGCAGTCACTCCTCGGACGCACAATTACCGTCTATGACGAATGGGCAGCAGCACGAGGGCTTTCGATGATTGCTCAGGACATCGCAGGCGGGAAACGAGAGATAATCGGCATTTCAGTGAATACACAAGTATTTTAGGAGATATCCAGCCCTCCCATCTTTCATTTGGACGGACAAACTATCAAGGATACAGCTGAATAGGTTGTGTTCCACATAGTGAAGGAACGGCCATCACAAAAATGGAAAAGCCTCCCATTCCCGGGAAAGAAGCGACAACTCATCTCCCAAAACGTTTAAAAATCAGTGAGCATTCCAAACGAATGCCTGAATCGTCAATCACCTGCCCGTGTTTACCCAATACATCATGGATTCATCGCATAACCTGACAATGGACATCAAACCCCATTCCGTAAATTTATATGATTAATCGTGTAAGATCATATGAGGTTTTTTTCTTGAGAGAATTACGCATCCATGGAAGAGGGGGGCAGGGCTCCGTCACCGCGGCCGAACTGATCGCAGTTGCTGCGTTTGCCGGTGGTGTTTATGTCCAGGCCTTCCCCGCCTTTGGTGTCGAACGACGTGGTGCACCCGTTCAGGCGTTTGTCAGGTTCAGTAACGAAAAGATCAGACTCAGAAACCAGGTATATGAACCAGATTACATCATTGTACAGGACAGCACCCTGATACGAGACGTCAATGTCTTTGCCGGAATGAAGCCAGGAGGCATTGCGATCATCAACACCGAGAAGGCTGGAGATGACAGGGCACCGGAAGGTGTCAGGGTGATTGCCATCGACGCAACCAAAATCGCACTTGAAGAGCTGGGGCTGCCGATCACAAACACCGCCCTGATGGGTGCTTTTGCCGCGGCTACAGGTGAAATAGAGTTTTCTGCACTTGAGAATGCAGTCCGTTCACGATTTGAGGGCAAACTTGCCGATACAAACATCCGGGCCTCGAGGAGAGCATACGATATGGTGCAGGGAGGGAGTGCATAATGCCGTTAAATATCGGATGCACAGCACGGCCGGGCAAAGCTCGTGACAACAGGACCGGATCGTGGCGAGTCTTCTATCCGATCTATGATAAGGAGAAGTGTACCGGGTGTGAACTCTGTGCGCTGATCTGCCCGGAAGGGTGTGTACAGAACATTGATGAAAAAGACTATCGCCCTGATCTCGACTACTGCAAGGGGTGCGGCCTCTGCGCAGAAGAGTGTCCTGGAGAAGCGATCAATATGGAGAAGGAGGAGAAATAGATGAAAGAGATACTTGAGGGATCACACGCTGTTGCAGAAGCGGCCCGGCTCTGCAGGCCGCAGGTCATCTCCGCATACCCGATCACTCCCCAGACCCATATCGTCGAGGCACTTGCCCAGATGGTAGCTGACTGCAAGGTTGATGCTGATTATATCTGTGTTGAGAGCGAATTTTCCGCACTCTCCGCATGTATCGGGGCATCAGCAGCCGGATCAAGGACATACTCGGCAACGACATCCCAGGGACTTGCCCTTATGTATGAAGTCTGCTTCAATGCAGCAGGTATGCGTCTTCCAATTGTCATGACGATCGCAAACCGTGCAATGAGCGCACCGCTTTCGATCTGGAACGACCAGCAGGACTCGATATCGCTTCGTGATTCGGGGTGGATTCAATTCTATGCGGAAGATAACCAGGAGGCATTTGACCTTCACATTCTTGCATATCGGGTCTGTGAAGACCATGCAATCCTTCTGCCTGCATTCGTCTGTTTCGATGGATTCATCCTCTCGCACACCTATGAACCAGTCGAGATCCCGACACAGGAAGAGATCGATGCATACCTGCCGGCATTCAACCCATACCAGAGGCTTGATGCACAGGATCCAATCTCATTTGGGATGTACGCCACACCCGACTATTACCTTGAGTTCCGGTATGAGACACAGCAGGCAATGCTCAGGGCAAAAGAGGCCATCATGAAATACGGAGCCCTCTTTGGAGAGCATTTTGGGCGTGACTATTCCGCACTCATCGAAGGCTATCACCTGGAGGATGCCGAGATCGCACTTGTTGCAATGGGGTCGGTCTGTGGAACCGTTAAAGATGCAATCGATGAAATGCGTGCAGAAGGCAAGAAGGTGGGTCTCCTGAAGATCCGTTGTTTCCGACCATTTCCAGGAGATGAGATTGCAGAAGCCCTCTCTCATGTCAGGACGGTGGCCATACTCGATAAAAACATATCGCTAGGATCGAAAGGTGCTGTTGGACTTGAGATAAAAGACGTACTCTATGGGTCAGATATCGATGTCTATGACTATATCATTGGCCTTGGGGGACGTGACATCAGGAAGAAAGATATCAAGGCAGTTGTGGACCTTGCAGAGAAGGGAAGCGGGGATATGTTCTATGGACTGCGTGAGGAGTTGTTGTAAATGGTTGACAGAACAATAGAGAATTTCGAATGCGGCCACCGTGCCTGCGGTGGGTGCGGCGCAGCAACTGCAGTTCGAATGATCCTCAAGGGAGCAGGAGAAGATGTCATCGTGGTATCGCCGACCGGCTGTCTTGAGGTCTTCACAACACCATATCCAGAGACCGCCTGGAAGGTGCCATGGATCCATTCCCTCTTCGAAAACGCCGCTGCCGTCGCATCGGGGATCGAATCTTCACTCAAAAAACAGGGAAGAAATGAAAAGGTTCTTGTCATCGGTGGAGACGGTGCCACCGTCGATATCGGGATGCTGTGTCTTTCCGGCGCCTTTGAACGCAACCACGACATCACCTACATCTGCTATGACAATGAGGCATATATGAACACCGGCATTCAGCGATCCGGTGCAACACCTTTTGATGCAAGCACCTCTACAAGCCCGGCAGGTGCCTGTTCCATGGGTAATAAACACCAGAAGAAGGATGTACCTGCCATTCTGGCAGCACACGGCTCCCCATATGTTGCAACAGCAACCATGGCATACCCAACTGATCTCATGAAGAAGGTCGAGACTGCCGTCAATACCCCGGGTGCCTGCTATATCCAGGTGCATGCACCCTGTTGTACCGGCTGGGGGTTTGAAGGCCACCAGACGATAGCAGTTGGAAAACTCGCTGTTGAGACAGGACTCTGGGTCAACTACGAGATGGTAAACGGGACAGTCAAGAAGGCCAAGAAGGTGAAGCGGAAGCCGGTTGAAGAATACCTCTCTGTTCAAAAACGGTTCCGCCATCTCTTCAAACCACAAAAAAACCTCGAAGAGATTGCCAAAATACAGGCGATAGCAGATGCAAACGCTGCAAAATTTGGAATAGATCTCTAAACCGCCACTTTTTTTGAGCTGGTGAACAGTTTTATGACTCTTCTCCAGAATTCTGATCGCGAGGGTTTTTTCCTGAATTCTTCGGAACCTGGGATTGATCCCGTTCGAGATCCCATTACAACAACGCGATCATGAAGAGTGACAAAAGCAGGTGCGGCGCGGGTATCGGGGGGCGGGGTAAGCGAAGGGATCAGGCGGACAGAGGTGATAAGCCCTTGCTCGAAAGAGCAATCCGTCAGGACGATTCGTAGAATCGGGGCATATCTCCTCTGGAAGCCCCCGGAGCATTCCCGCCCCTCCCGCGCTAGCAACTGCGGCCACACAGTACAACCCAGTACAACCATCACACAGCTCAACCTCCCTTGCGAAGCATTGCGGACGGGGAGGGGGCGGTGGGGAGTTTCTGATACGCAAATATCAGAGTCCCTCTCTAACGTAACTCCATGCCTGTCTCTGACTCTTCTACCACTACTTCTCTGAAAGCCTGAGGCTGGAGCAATTGACGTGAATGTTGGGAAGGTATTACGTCCTTTTTCATTATATTGGCCAAACAATAGCAATTTTGAGGCCATTCATGTAGTGTGATAGCCTTTGGATAGTAATGGCCTTCAGAAATATGGAGAAGAACCAGTTCTATTCTTTATATTGTGCTCTCATTGAATAATATCCAAAGAGCAGGATTATCATCAGTGCAATCCAGATCGTTCCAAAAGCAATGAGGATGATCTCCCGGATCTCATCATAGTACCTGATCTCAACATATCGAGTTGATTCCCAGGTGATTATCGTCTTGTTGTCTTCGATGCGCGAGCTCCCGCCACGGCTCACGTACCCGAGGAGCGGATTTTTGATATTAAAGACAGATGGGAGATGCACTGTCACATTATAGGGTTCATGAAGAACAGCTGAAAAGGAATTGCCCTCTATATCTCCTTCATACCGGAGAAGATAATCACCTTTTGCAAACGTAATCTCAGAGTCCCGTGGCTGCTCAAAAGAAACGGAACCTGATGCATCGGTGAGCCGTATGTCACGAACCGTTGTCGGCACAGGCTCACCAAGGAGCCCGGGTCTATTGAACTGATATCTATCTGCATCCTGTAACTCAATAGCTGCAGAATAGCCGGTACCATTCTCATAGATCGAGAACTCAGCGTCAAGTGCTGCCGCGGGCACAGACAGGATCAGAGCCGCAAGGCAGAGAGCAAGGCAGGCAGTGTTGCGTCTATCTCTTCTGGGGGATTGCATTGGGATATCACCGTCTGGGGATCTTTCAACAGGTGGCCGGTTACGACACAGACGATCCGCTCGTCTGAATCGATAGCACCCATTTCAACCAGCTGCCTGATCCCGGCAACCGAAGCAGCTGAAGCCGGTTCAACACCGATCCCCTCCACCCGGGCAAGGTCACGCTGCATTGAGAGGATCTGATCATCGCTTACAGAAGCGGCACAGCCACCGGTCTTTCGGATTGCAATAAGTGCTTTCTCGGCATTTACTGGTGCTCCGATCCTGATTGCTGTTGCCACCGTTTCGGGATGTGCTTCCGGGATCACCTCTGTAAGGTTCTCATGTATTGCCCGGACGATGGGAGCAGAACCCTCAGCCTGGATGCCGGTCATCATAGGAAGGGAATCTATCCAGCCCAGATCCCTCCATTCAGAAAGACCTTTAAAAACCGCAGAGATATTGCCGGCATTTCCAACCGGGAGCACCAGCCGGTCAGGAACCACACCAAGCTGATCGATGACTTCGTATCCGATCGTCTTCTGCCCTTCAAGCCGGTATGGATTCACAGAATTGAGGAGATAGATCCCATGTGAGATACAGAGTTCCTGCACCATCTCCAGTGTACGGTCAAAGTTTCCTGCGACCGAGAGGACCCGCGCACCATGCATAAGCGCCTGCGCAACCTTCCCGAGTGCTACCTTTCCTGCCGGTAAAAGAACGACTGCCGGTATCCCGGCAGCGGCTGCATAGGCAGCAAGGCTCGCTGACGTGTTTCCGGTGCTTGCACATGCAACCATCTTCATATCAAGCTGAATCGCCATTGAAACCCCGACCGTCATTCCCCTGTCCTTAAACGATCCCGTCGGGTTCATGCCTTCATGTTTTGCATACAGGTGGGGAAGGCCAATCGACTCCCCGATCCGCTTCAGATGGTAGAGTGGTGTCCCCCCTTCAGAGAGGGTTACCGGAGGGACGGTCACCGGCAGCAACTCCCGGTACCGCCAGACCGAAAGCGGCCGGGAAAAGAGATCAGATCGGGAGATATGCACGGCATCAAGATCATAATCGACGGCAAGCAGATGGCCGCAGGCCGGGCAGGTATACAGGATGGTATCGGGAGAATATGTCTGTCTACAATGGATACAGGCGAGACAATGCATGCCTACAAATTCGAGCCCAGAGATATTAAGGAAGGGGTTCTGGGACCGGTTGCCCGACACCTGAAAACAAACCAACAATCCGATATGCATATAGTGGGACCACGAAGTCTCGCATATTGAGCCAAATTCCGTCAATGCTGCTTTAGAGTATCTTTATTCAGGAATAGATCATGCCGTATATCCTTCTGGACGGGAAATTGTCTCCGATAACGTTTGAGCATATCCGTATCAATGGTAGCAGATATGAGAGATTCTTCTTCACCTGCACTGCAGAGGATCTCACCATCCGGACCCACGACAAGCGACCCTCCACAGTACTGATCAACCGGATTCGACCCGGTCGTGCAGACCCCTGCGACAAAGAACTGGTTTTCAACCGCTCGTGCCCGCACGAAGAGATGAAAATGGTTCAGCCGTCTGCAGGGCCAGGCAGCAGGTACTACCATACATTCTGCTCCTTTCTCTGCATACCGTCGAAAAAGTTCGGGAAACCGGAGATCATAGCAGATGGCAAGCCCGATTTCCACACCAGAACAGGAAAAGGTGATCAGATCGTCTCCAGCAATGTAGACCTGGTCCTCTCCATCATGGGAGAAGAGGTGGAGTTTGGCATACCGTGCCTTTATCATGCCGTCAGGTGCGACAAGAAATGCACTGTTTCTCATGCCAGATCTATCCTCCTCACGGTGTGAGCCCACTATCCAGGCACCATATTCGCATGCAATCCTGCACCAATGCCTGGCTATCGGCCCATCGGGACCTTCTGAAAAAAGTGTTGATACCGGGTCCCACCCGGTCGGGAACTGCTCCGGGAACACCACGAGATCCGCGCCCGACTCAACCGCAATCTGTACGGCGTTTTCCGCCTTTGCAAGACTGGTATCAGGTTCTTCAAAAACCGATGCAATCTGTGCACAGCAGATCTCCATTTATTCCCCCTTTTGGTTCTGCTTTTTTATATACACACCCGGAATAACGACTGTCGCCACCATTGCTATGACCATTGCGATGGTATACAGGATGAGAGGAGCAGAAGGTATCAGGTATCCAGGCGCCAGCAGACCGACAATTGAAGCACCGAGGATCATACACACGCCAACAAAGACGAAGATGAGAGCAAACCAATCAGCCCGACCCATTCATAAACCCCCGACAAGAATAGGAAACGCCTTTTGTAACCCGGTTATGACGAACTGAACAGCGATTGCAATCAGCAGCATTCCCATCAGCCGTCCGATGACGCGATACTCCCGCGGCCCGATATATTTCGTAATCAGATCTGCGTGCTTCATCATATAAAAATTCACCAGAATGACCGCAGGGCAGAGGAGGAGGACGGCCATCGATGCCTCAATACCCAGATCTGTTGCTTCATTCATCAATACAATGACAGTCGTAATCGTCCCGGGCCCGGCAATCAACGGAATCGCAAGCGGGACCAGACCGATATCATCAGCATCAATTCCCTCGTACTTCTCTGTTGCCGTCATCTTGGTCCGTGAGGTCTTTGCGTAAATCATCTCCATTCCAATCCCAAAAAGAAGGATGCCTCCGCCGATCCGAAACGCCTCGAGCGTGATCCCAAAGAGTTGCAGTATCGCTCCCCCCGCGATGGCAAAAAGCAGTATAACCACGAGAGCAACGCGGTTTGCCTCATACACCACCTGCATCCGTGCCTCTGCATCCATCGTATCCGTGAGGGTCACATAGATGAGCGTCACCGCAAGCGGATTGACGACGATGAAGATAGATGAAAGCGAAAGGAGGATAAAGGTCAGGAGATCGACCATGGAAGAATCATAGATCGTGCACCCTTAAGGCACTTCTGGATGCTAAGAGAAAGAATGAGAGGAGATTGATTATTCATAGATCATCGATTCAAGCAATCCAGCATACGTGACCAGATCATCATTTTGAAAATGGATTGCAATCTCACGATCTGCTGATTCTTTCGAATCGGATGCATGAATAACATTTCTTCCGATATCAACTGCGAAATCCCCACGGATGGTTCCCGGCTGGGCATCGACCGGATTGGTTGCACCTATCAGAGAACGGACGATGGATACAACGTTTTTTCCCTCCCAGACCATCAGAAAGACCGGGCCACTCATGATATAGGATCTCAGGCCCGGGAAGAAGGGTTTCTCAACATGCTCACGGTATTGTTCCTGAACAGATTCTTCAGATAGCTGCTCAAACCGTGCTGCAGCAAGTTTCAGTCCCTTTCTCTCAAACCGGGATATGATCTCGCCGATCAGTCCACGCTGGACACCATCGGGTTTGACCATCACAAAGGAGCGCTCCCTCATGGTATCACTCTTTTCCGCGTGTCTTGCGGCCGGCGGCAGTCCATTCGACACGACGTGGCACTCGACGAAGCCGATAATTATTCTGGCACTTTGACGAACAGAAATAAAAGATCGAACCGTCTTTTCTTACAAAAAGTTTGCCTGTACCCGGTTCAAGCTGATCACCACAAAAACTGCAGGTATACTTATCGACCATCAGCTTCACCGCCTCGAAAGCTTCTTCGCCTCACGTTCCGTTTCAAGGAGCATCAGGATATCTCCCTCACGAATCGGCCCGAATGTGTTCCGGGTGATGATCCTCCCCTTATTTGGGCCATCCAGGATTCGGCATTTCACCTGGGAAGCTTCACCATGCATCCCGGTAAGGCCAATCACCTCGATGACTTCCGCCGGCGTTCCATCATATGCCATAGAAGACTCAGCCTCTCAGTGCGGCAACCTGTTTCACGAGCTCTTCAACGAGATCCTTGCCTTTTCCGGATTTCACTATCGCAACAGCGGCAGATCCGACATCAAGACCGCATGCGGCGCCAATGTCGGACTGTTTGGAAATAAAGATGAACGGGATCTGCTTTTCAGCACAGAGCGGGGGAAGATGCATGACGATCTCTTCAGGCTCGACATCGCCTCCGATCAGTACAATCTGAGCGATACCACGTTCAATAGCCTTCGTTGCTTCATTAGATCCCTTTTTAATCTTTCCAGTGTCCCGTGCAAGTTCGAGAGCTTCAAGGGCATTATTCTGAAGCTCATCAGGGACTTCAAATTGTTGGTACATCTTTGACATAACTCACCTCATTCGGGAGGGGGTCCTCCGTCATCACTCATCAGCGGTCCGTGAACCGATGCTGGCGTAACCATATAATTTCACTGAGTAGGGGGATAAAGGTTCTTCTGGTGCACCCCGCAAAAGCACCTGGTAGACCGCGGTGCCTTCAGCTTCATAAACCAGGATCAGATCATGTGTCGGCAGGGAGACGCGATATCGCTGCTCTTCATAAGAACCGACAACAACATGGGTAACCGCATATCTGTCAAGGAGAGAGAGGCTTCTCTCTGGATCTTCATAGATTGCCCGTACATCTGCAGTTCTTCTGCCATACCAGCCATCCTCATCCGAGCGCCAGACCAGTTCGTGTCCTGGCCATCCAAGGATAGTGGGAATGCCTGTAAAAGATGATATCCTGCCTGCATAGGTATAATCCTCACCAACTGCTTCGACTATCCGGATATCCCCATCAAGAGAACGGAGGAACAGGATTGCCCGCGCATCACCCGGATGCGCATCCTTGAGCCATGCCGCGCCGTCAAGCGTGCCTGATCCGTACCCATAGGTAAGCGGAGCATATGGTGGAATGAGCAGCAGGAGCGCAACCACTCCACCAGCACCTGCCCATTTTGCCCATGTGGGTAGTGCACGCGGCCAATGCACACCGGACAGCCATCGTGCACAAATGATCATCGCCGCAAGCCCCATCATCACCCAGGCGGCCATATACAATTTGAAGACCGTGTTCATCCGAAAGAAAGCTTCCCCCATCGCATCCTGGAAGTAGATAAGTTCGCAGAAGGTGATGATCGCAAGCCCGCCAATGGCGATGATATCTTCAGCCTTCAGCTCACTCCTGACACCAATCAGGACAAGAGCAAGGACGGCAATTCCGGCTGCTCCATACCCTGCTGCAAACCCGATAACAGGAATGACAAGAAGCCAGGGCCGGTTTTGCAGTTCGCGTGCGCCATAGAGGAAAAAAACTGCCAGGAAAAAACCATGGACCAGTATGAACTGGAAGATACTGCTTCCTTCCGGTACAATCCCAATCCCATGGATGCCTGATCCTTCAATTGAAAGGAGAAGGGGTGCATATGCAAGGAGAGAAAGCGGAGGTACCAGCAGGAGGGGGAGCCATGATCTGATATCCCTTCCTGCATATCGTATGCCTGTGAAAAGAGCTGTGGCACAGAAAAAGGGGGCATATACAAGGACGTCCCACGAGTTCAGCCCTGGCATGGTGCCAAGCGAGAGGGCAAGAAGTGCTGAGAGGACGAGCCTGGACGTCGCATCCATATCGCCATACCGGAGGTACATCACCGTGCAGAGTGTGAGAAAGAGGATCTGGTTTGCGATTCCCAGGATATGCGCATGCGGGTCTCCCCAGAAGAACGAGAAGATCGGGTACTCATTGATGGTGCCGGCGATGACCCGGGTACTCTCCCATGGAATCGAGGCGATGGGTGTGCCGGTGATCAGGTGCCAGAAGAACGCAGGGTTTGGGAGAAGGAGAATGACTGCAGGCAGCCAGCGGTGCCGTGGCAGGAGAAGATGGCCAAGGGCAACGGCCGATACCGCTGCCATCCCCGCAATGGTCGGCAGCATCAGGTTAAAGACGACAAATGAGTCTCCACCGACAGTGATCCCAAGGGCGCCTGACATCCAGTGGCCAAGATAATAGTAGATTGAAAGATCCCCTCCGGCAAACCAGGGATCAAGAGGTGGGACAACCGGAAGTCGCATCACCGATGCAAGAAAGGCATGATCCATGAACTTCTCGGCAAACGAGATCGCCGGATTACAGAACCGGATCCAGAGAAGATAGAGAAAACCAGCGAGAAATGCCAGATCCCAATGGATTTGTTCTTTCACATCAGCGTAATCAATCTCCCGTCTCAGGAGCATCACGACAAAAAGGGCGATAAACACACACGCAGCTCCAGGAATGCTCAGATGGAGGAGACCCGCATACCATGTCACAATGGAAAAAAAGAGGAGCGAGACTGGATAGGAGAGGGGATAGGCAACATCAGAGAGCGTTTTTTTGAGCACCGGATATACTGAGATCTGAAGGAGCTTCAGAAGAGCAAGCCAGAGAAGTACCGTTGCAGCCTGTGACTCAATCCCTACCATTGATCTCACTCCTGATATCCCCGGAGTATGCTCGTTTGAGTAGCGAGAGCGTCCAGTCTCCGAAATAGTAGATGGAGAGGGCACCACCTGCGAGGGTGACCAGGTTCTTGATAAGATGATCGATGATGGCAATAAGAACGGCTGTTCCTGCTGAAACACCGGCAAGTTCAAACGTCAGGGCAAGCGCAAGCTCATAGGTCCCGATACCGCCTGGTGTGATCGGCACCGCCTTGACCAGGTTGCCAATAGCAATTGCAAGCACCACCACCATGAATGAAATTCCTTCACCAAACATCAAGGCAACCATCATGCAAATGAGAGAATCTATGATCCAGACCGCAATCGACGATAGGGTGATGGTTACAAGTGCTGTTGGGGTCAGTGAGACGGATCGAATCTCTGCCAGCACCTCAATAATCTTCGCAAAGATGCGGTTCTCTGAAGACAATCTTCCGGAAAAGAAGAGAACAAGAAAGAAAACAAACCCTCCGAGGAGTGCTGCTCCAATCAGTAGTGAGAACCATTGGGGCATTCGCCCGACAACAAATACAAGCGCGATCGCGCCAAGAAGAGCGATGGTAAGAACATCAAATACCCTCTCGGTGAGCAGTGATGAGAATCCGGTTGTATAGGACAGACCCTTCTCATGCTTGAGAATGAGGAGGCGGATCAGGTCCCCAAGGCGCGCAGGGACTATCAGGTTTGTTGTCTGGGAGACGAAGATACAGGCAGTTGAAAAAAGTATCCCAACAGAGACCATAAGCCGCCTCAGAATATACTGGTATCTGGATCCCCTGAGAATCCATGCGAGAAAACAGATAATACAGGCAGCAACCAGATAGAGTGGATCGGCTTCCCTGATCGTAATAACAAGTTCGTCCCATACCCGGGAGAGGAGAACGGCAATAATCGCCCCTGCAACAAGTGTTGAGAGGATGACAGCACTAATCTTTCTCAACATGGAGGCGCCACCAGAGCCTGAGGATCTCAGATCCCATGCCGGTCACATCGGAGAGTTTCACTGTCGTTCCAACACCCTGCCGCCATGTGACCGGAAACTCACAGACCTTCAACCCTATACGTTGTGCAAGCACGAGCACCTCGGTATCCCAGAACCAGTGCGTAGATCGGATATTGGGTAGGAGCGTATCAAGGCTCGTCCGGGAAAAAGCCTTGAACCCACACTGGTGATCATTCAGCTGGCTTCGAAGAAAGAAGCGGACAAGGGCGTTATACCCTCTGCTCGCAACCTCACGTTTGCTTTCACGCTCAATTGTGGATTCCGGCATGAGGCGCGATCCGGTTGCGATATCACAACCCGAACGAACAGCATCCACCAGATCGCCTAGATGGGACATATTGGTTGCGAGATCGACATCATAATAGCAGAAGATCTCTCCTTTAGAATTGAGAAAGGCCCGGGTCAGGGCACGGCCGCGGCCGAGCCGATCATCAGAATGAAGGAGGCGGACACGGGAATCACGCTCCTGCCATGATGAAACACATTCAGCACTTCCATCATCTGATCCATCTTCAGCCACCAGCAGTTCAAAAGAATCTGTTATCTCCTCCAGTCGATGAAGTGACTGTGGAATTGCACGGCTAAGTGCATTTCTGTCATTATAGACAGGTATGACGGCTGAAACCTCACATCTCTCTGTCAAAAGACCACTCCATGACCTTTTTGGCAATATGTTCACCCGCAGCAACCGATCCTTCCATACTTCGCTCAGGATAATTTTCAGGTGAGAACATCCCGGCAATGAAAAGTCCTGGCATGGGATGCGGATCAGCAATACGCTCCCGGTATCCGGTTCCATACACCGGTCCGGCATGGGGTTCGATCCGGAGTCTGTGCCAGTGGATCGCATCTCTCGGAATGGAGAACCGTCTGCAGAAGTCAGAAAGAAAGAGTTCTTCGCAGTCTTTGGGAGGGGAGCTGGAATAATATGATGCAATATAGACGATATGCTCCCCATACCGTTCGAATGGAACAAGGTTTGTATGGGTGATAACAGCACCATAGGGTGCAGGATCACCGATATTCACCCAGTATATGCCTGCAGTTGGGTCAGCTGACATTCCAAGGGTGAGGCAGGCAGCACCCTGGTATGGAACCGGATCCAGCGGAACTGAGCAGATCCGCATCGTCTCCTGTGGGGGAAGGGTTGAAATAACGCAATCATATCGCTCACCATCAACGACCCACCCATTCTCGGTTGCATATGCAGAAGAAACTGCATGATTGGTCCAAATCCTGCACCCGGCATCCGCAAGGCATGAAACAAGAGCATCGACCAGGTGAACAAAACCCCCCTCAAGATATCCAAGACGCTCTCCTTCAGGCCCGCGATCTGACCTGATTGCGATCCTGCTCACGAGCCATGCCGCTGACACCTCATCTCTCTTATCCCCGAATTTGGATCGAAGCAGTGGTTCAAAAAACGATTGATACACCTTCGGTCCCAGGCGATCAATAATATACTCCTTTGCAGGGACCGAATCAAGAACAGCCAAATCTGCAGATCTGGACCCAAAGACAAAAAGTGCAAGACGAATCTTTTCCATTATTGAAAGCAGTGGATAGCGGATGATCTGGTATGGCGTTGTCAGCGGGTAGATCGTCCCATCCACCATATACCCGGTGCTTCCTGAAAGCCATTGTAGCCGATCCTGGAGACCCAATTGCCCAATCAGCGATATGAGACGGGTATCTCCTGAGAAGCAATGGTGATACAACGATTCGATTGCATAACCGGGCAGGTGATATGAAGAGAGGCAGCCTCCTGCTACGGTCCTTTTCTCAAGGACTGTCACCTGGTGGCTCTTTGAGAGGTGATATGCCGCCAGAAGACCGGTCAGCCCTCCGCCGATTACGCAAATATGCATCCATCTTATGTGATATCAGGGAACATAAGAAAGTTTTTGAATCTTTCCAGCCAATTATCTACGAAGTCATATATACTGATGATACTACATCTATTATCATCAGTGGATGGTGTCAGCTCAATGCGTGTATTTTTCATCGGATTCGGACAGGCCGGCGGCAAGATCGTCGATATGTTCCTCGCACAGGACCGAAAGCTCAAGGCTGGAAGTTTTCGTGGAATTGCCGTCAATACGGCTAGAACCGATCTGATGGGTTTGAAGCATATCGCTATGAAAGACCGGCTTCTCATCGGGCAGACGGTGGTTAAAGGGCATGGTGTAGGAACAGACAATGTCACTGGTGCAAAGATTGCTGCAGATGAGATCGACACCATTAT
>QZAC01000170.1 GCA_003838065.1 Methanocalculus sp. MSAO_Arc2 | reverse complement strand
TTGCCTCAACCGAGTGTTTTTCCTCATCACCTAAGAAAAAGCACATCCACACCCAATACCTTTTTTTCATTCCGAATGACAAAATTCATATTTTGTGTTGGAATTATCACCCATCGGGGTAATATTTAGGGTTTTATCAAGGCATACGCCCCGGAATTTACCCCGAAATATGGCAAAAATGAACGTATTATTTTAGTCGCGTCCCGCCGCCACCTGTATATAGTACTTTGGAAAAAGTTTCGAAAAATATTTCTTTTTCTGGGGATGGATGAAATGACATTTCCACGTAAGGAATGAAAGTGAATAATATTTCACGGATCGGGGCTGCCGTTTTGTGGATCGGGGTACCGGGCACCCGATGGGAAAGGTGGATATACAGGGTTGTTTTTGGAAACGGACGAAGAAAACCACCTCTCCCCTGACGATATGAGAGGGTTTATCGTGGTTTTCGAGGGATAGATCGTGCTGGTGGGAGTTTTCGGCTTAAAATGCCACCACGAAGATGGTTTTCAGGAAATGGTATTTCAAAAAAGTTGTTTTAAGGAAATATTATTTTCTTTTCTTGGTTTTCTGAGTGATGTTGTGTTTGCGCGACCAGTAAGTGATTGTTGAGCTCGATGCTCCAATCATTTCCTCGATCTCCACGTAACTAAAATTTTCCCGGAGCCACTCAACATATTGCCTGTCACGAAGATCGGGATACGTCACAATACCCCCCCCTCGTAGCCGGATGAGGTCTTTTAGCCGGATCGTCTTTTTACCGCCACATATGAGATCGCGTTTCTCGGTGTCTGAGAGAACGCTGGAAAGGTGGATGTGGAAGGAAACCTCACGCATTTTTCACACCACCCCAGGTCTTCCGGCAGTGTTCAACAGTCTTCTTAAAGGCCTCTCCTCGGAGGGGTTGATCTTCATCAGTGAGGAACCCCTGCATGAGTGCGACCAGTTTGAAAACGCCCCCTGATCGCCCCTGTTTCGGGCCGCCATGAAACGAAGTCCATGTTTCACCATCTTTTGATACCAGAAAGTTCTTTCCAGTACTACTACCAAAAACCGGGTGAACCCCCTGTGCCCCAGGAGGAACACCAGATATCTGGCTTATCGTAGGCATACGATCCTTGAGATCCCCTATATCCTCTCGGTTCTTGCTGCCGCGTGTAATCCATCCGGGGTTGCGTTTCGGGAGTGTTGCCCGTATATGGGTTGCGGCAGCCCGGTATGACTGATCGATCAGTTCCTTGACTGTGGGATGATCCATAGCGGGTGTTGCATTATGAAGCAGATCAGATATTGAACCCCCACCACGGAGGAAGTCATTTAGATCGACCTTCTCGACATTTTCGGGGCGGGGGATACTTCCAATCATAGGGTTGATAGCCGCGATCTCGATCATTGCGAGCGCTGTCCGTGCAGCACCCAGATCTCCGGCCCGGTTCTCCTCCGAATCATTAAGGATGAATGTCTTTGATGCGAGTTTACAATACTGGATCGCGTCCCTGATACGGGATTCTTTGAACGACGTTGTCACAGGGCTGATACAAGAGTATCCCGCCTGGTGGCAGGCGATGGCATCCGTTACTCCTTCGGTTATGAGGAGAGGTGTGCCTGTTCTCAGAGTATCAATACCGAATGTCGGCTCTTGCGGGCCAGTGGGCGTGACAATCTGTTTAATGTATTTGGGCGCCGGGCGCTCGTGGGAGGCGGGTGTTTCATCCGTTGACCGGCCGATGAAATAGGCGGGGCGTCCAGATACCAGATAGGGGAAGATCAACCGGCCCCGGAACAGATCCTTTGTGATAGTCTGTTCATCTGTGTCTCTCCGATAGACAAGACCGGATCCGATAATTTCATCTGCCGAATAATCATGGTCAAGGAGGTGGAGAATTAGGGCAGACCCAGATGGGGGAGCATACCCGATCCTCTGCTGTCGAATAGTGTTGGGGGTGAGTCCATATCGCTCCTGAAGAAAAACCCGGTGTTCGTCGGTGAGGCGTGTCTCAAAGAAACCGCATGCCGTTTCCATAATTTTCATGCAGACCACGCCCCCTGGATATGAGGGAAAGTGGGAGTTTTGCCGTATTCCAAAAATACAAGATGGTGGCTCGCTCGGGTCGCTCCTACGAAATAAACCCGCCTCTCCTCTGCAAGTTGTACGGGAGAGGAAAGGCCTTCAAGGCGGCTCTTCAAATAGCCGCTATGAAGAATAACGATCTCTGCCTCCAACCCCTTCCCCGCGTGGATCGTGTCAATGCGGATCAGCTCAGGGGAGATCTCAAAGCCCCGCTTCCCCTCCCTAACCAGGCATAGCCGGATCTGTTCCTGCTGCCAGGTGGATATCGAAAGCCTGGTGAGAATATCATCCCGCCTGCCTCCTGTTAGGACGTGGAGATCGTCTGCAAGAACCATACCCTCCTCGTCCCGGTGTCGAACGAAACCTGTTGATCGGCTTCGAGCCCTTAGATCTGATATGGCCTGATCATGAGAGCCGCCCTTCACTTCCGTAAGGCATATGACGAGGGTTTCAGCCTCATCAATAGGTATCCGGGTATCGGGGAGGGAGAGATACTTCTGAATTGCCCGCTTCAGGGTAAAGAGGTTTACAGAGATGCGGGTTTTCTTCTTCTGTTTTTTAGACGAGGGGTTGAAGATAGATACGTCCGTCCAGAACCGTACACGACCCTCTTTTATACCCGAGCAGGGAATGCCTAATTTTGAGAGGGTTTTGCTTATAGCGTTAGCATTATACCGGAAGCGGGATAGGATGAATAGATAGGGATACCCGTTCTTTGTTGCGACAGACGCCCCCGTTTCAATGAGGGAAGCCAGATCATCCGCACTGTGTGAGACCACACGAGATACCCCACCCTCACGGGTGGGTGTAGGAGATACGTTTGATGGTTTTGCCAGGATGCACTCAGCAGCAGCCATGATTTTTCGGGGACATCGGTATGATACAGGCCGCTCACCATTGCCGGTTGAACCTAAATCTGTGGCAGATATATCAAGGAAGAGAGAGGGGTCGCATCCACGAAATCCATATATGCTTTGATCCTCATCACCGGCAAGATAGACCCTCTCTGTATCTGAATGGTCTATCCAGTGTCGGATAAGTGCGTTTTGTAGGGGAGATACGTCCTGAAATTCATCAATGAATAGTATTTCACCTGGAGGAGGTACCCGTTCATCAAGTGCGAGCCGGACATAGTCAGGATGCTCATAATATTCGCGTTCCCGCTTGAATGATGACCAATTCGCCAGAATGTGAGGAACATCATAAAATCGGATATCAATTTTAAGACCGATCCGATAGGCAACCTCCATCCAGTCATTAACGCTTTTCATCGTGTTGGAGAGGTGGGCGCTGAGTATCAAGATCTGGTTTCCTATTTGTAATTCGCGCAGGTTGCCTTCATCATCCTGATCAATCTGCCAGGCTTGAGGATCGTATGGGAGGTTATTCTCGGACATGAACTTTTCATATTCAGCATCCCATCGGGAAGAGCCGGGCGTCATAATGTGCTGCGGGCCGGGCCCTATCAGGTTTGAGAGACGACATGCCCGGAATGCAGAACTGTCAATGGTTCGCACCTGGTTCTTAATGTCTGTGGGTTCGAGATCCGGGAGGATGGTTCCTATCCTCTCCCGGAGGTCTGTCGCCTGGCTCCGGGAAAAGGTCATTACGTGGATACCCTCAAAACACATACCGCGTTCAAGCTCATCTGCGAGATACCCGATAAGCTGGGTTGTCTTCCCACTCCCCGGCCCGCCCCTCCATCTGAGAACATCAGCGGGCATTTGCTGCACCCCCATATATCACGCGAGGGTGAGCACACCCTTCTCCCTTTCCGACTATCACAAAATTCGCGTGCCCCCTTAACAAACGCCGCCCATCTGTTACGGGTATGTTACAGGTCAGGCATACCCTACCCGTAACAAATAACTCCTCCTGCTCTCTCCATTTCCCGTTTCCTTCCAGTTTTATGTACCTGTTACGGGTGTTACGGGTGTTACAGGTCGAAACCGATTTGCAGAAATGAAAAGTAATTTTTAGTTTCCTCGCGTGCGTAACATGGTGTTCACCCGTAACAGCATCTGATCTAACCACGATCTTCACACCCCTGAAACTCGGCCGTGCCATCCTCACTAAACTCATCCGGTCGAATATCGGGCGAAAAACCCCAAGCGCGGAGCGTCCCGCGCTCAATACGATGAACCCGCGATCTCTCTTTCAACTTCCCTTCCTCGATAAGATAATTGGCCATGTTCGGATCCGAATCTGACTTACCCAAACTCCGCATAACTTTTGAAATAATATCGCTCCTAACCCAGAGAACTGCCCCATCCGTGTTTGGTTCCGACTCTAACCAGATCCCATGTGTAACCAGGTTTATTTTTTCCTTTGAAATCGGCAACACAGAAACCATTTTTACGATCTCCTCAAAAACCGGCTCATATATGCTCGGTATCCCGGCCGCCTCCCGTTCTCTAGCCTCTGAGATCCAATAGTCGATGATCTCTTCAAAGTCTCTCCCCCTCGCGCCCAGCTGCTCATTAAACAGCGCCATCCACTGCTCGTTTATCCGCAACGGTTGGCACTTTGCGAGATCAGACGCTGAAAAATACAGGGTCTTCTTTCCCTTCATCTCGATGACATATACCGGGGGTTTGTATAATTCGCGCCAGACCCTCTCCGTCCGGTCAATGACTCTCAGGACAACCTCTGAGGTTAGTTTTTCGGCATCAGGAGAGTTTATCAGCCCGTCAAAAACGCGGTTCAGTTCCTCTAAAATGACTGTGGTTTTAAATAAAGGAAAACACCGCCCGATCTCTATTTTCAGACGTCCGATCAGGCGCGGGTCATTAAATGGACTCACTCCTCGGACAACCCGAATAATGGTTCTCTCTCCCTGGCTTATTTCAGTAACCCACTGTCGCCGCTCAGAAAATATCGAGAGCTTCAACATCTCCGCACCAAGCCCCCCCTGGAGGATTACTGGGGGCATCCGGCTAATTGGAGCGTCATTTCTCTTTAAATACGGGTGCTCTCCGTCCTCCTCCCCCGTCACCAAGGAAAGATGGTGTCTGACTTCAGCCTCAAAGGTCTGCACGCCCTCGGGTGTATCGAGGCGTCCCTCTTCATGGTGGGATGCATACCGGGATTCCAATTCGGGATTCCCCCGAATCAAATTGAGAAGCTCTGCCTCCATATCAGACCACTCCAGGCACATTTCCAAGCCACTCCTTCAGCCAAATGCCTGGAACGCGGCCCCTGATCACTTCGCTGAGGTCATAAATGCGGCAAAAACACCAATGTTCATCCTGAGGACGCCGGACAAAGAACTCATTGCGTGTTGCTTTTAGCAAAATGCCGCCGAAAACACCGCTATTCTGGAAAAATATAATTTCCTGAAGCCGATCTCCGGGGACAGTGACAACTTGCCGGACAAGACCAGGATACTCGATGGAAAGTGCTCCTTCACATCGATCTCGAACGTACGGGCAAACCTTTATATCCACAGGTGCCGAAGTTATATTCGTCAAGTGTCGTTCCTTGTGGGTGCCCACCACAGGCCCCGCAAGCTCTTCTACCATGCTCCTTCACTCCAGGACCAGTCATCTGGTGGGCGCATCATCGTCTCAGGGTCGAAATCCGATTCGTTTGTGGGTTGGTCGCCAAGTTTGATCGCCTCGGCAAAGGCGGTTTTGCACTTTCGTACCGCAAGCAACCGCCGTTTCTGGCTCGGACTTAAGAACAGCGCGCTGTTTGCCGCGTTGATGGTTATCGCCATCGCATGCTCGAAAGCACCAAGCCTCTCCTCAAACTCGAAAAATCGCGGCTCCACAAGCGTCATATGGACGCCTCCTCGGCGGGCTGGGGATGATAGTGGTGGGTATCCTCGATGAGTTCAAGCCGCCCGCGTTCCATCAGGATCTGGGCAATGCCCTGGTAAATTGGAGACAGCGCCTCAAAGACATCCCGCCGGATTCGGATCTTATTTTCTGCCATTCGAGCGCCCCCCGCCGGGAAGAGAGAGAAATATCCGGTTATACTTAACCACACGCTCCACCTGTCCGGAATTGATCAGGCGCTCGACCCTCTGCCTGAAACTCTGGTATGCAACATCCGGACTCGTTTCGCGCCAGAGGTCGGTAAGTGGTTTCGGCCCGTCTTTTAAGGCGGAAATAACCTCTGGTCGCTCTAAAATGGGTTTTCGTCCTACCATTTTACATCTCCTGAGACCCGGAAATATGCAAACGTATATACCCCATTAGCACAAAAACAAAAGCGGAGGACGCTGGTCGCGTATTTTCTCCACTTGTCAGGTTCTGGTAAAACCTGTCGTTTCTGGCTGAGGTTATGCGCCCTATGCATAACCCGGCTCTCTACTTACTTTAAAACATCAGCATATAAATACTTATTGTCATACCCCCTCCCATAATTATAAATACATACTACTATAGTCGTGGTATTTTGGAGAATAAAGCCCGTAACACATTTATTTAAAATTTTGAAAATAAATGACGAATGCCATATCGTGTATATAAACTTTACTAACAAAACTCACATTCTCAAAATGTCATATTATGCATCGGTTGTATAAATGGTGTTATTTGGTGCATCCCACACCGTCAGAATAGAGGGGGTTTTTTTACACAAAAAAAGGTATAATAATATGCTATTTTCCAATTCAACCACAAAGCAGGCGCGCATGGGTTGAAAGTTGTAATTTCGGAAAAAGAAGGGAGTTTATTGGTTCTTTTTGAGAAGTTCGATCAGTTGTTCTGCGAGATCCGGAGTTCTCACAAGCTCCTCCTGTATCCGCCGCTGTGCCTCATCGATCT
>QZAC01000169.1 GCA_003838065.1 Methanocalculus sp. MSAO_Arc2 | reverse complement strand
CGATCAAGGCGAAGCAAGGACTCTGGGAAGGACTCTCCACGGTAGAGATAATTCTCCACAGCAGGGGTAATGGATCCATGCAGGTCCCGGGAGCCCGGGTCATGCCATCTCTTTTTTTTCTGGTTTTTTCCATATTTCTGAAGGTTATTCCTGTCCGAAGGCTGTCATACTAGATGAATGGCCTCAAACCGCTCTTGTTTGGCCAATGTAATGAAAAGAGTATTCGTGGTAGACGAGTCAGAGACAGGCCCCGTGGCATGTTGAAGAAAGGCTACTGGTATTTGCGTATCAGATAACCCCCCACCGCCCCGGCCCCGTCCGCACGTGCTTCGCAGGGCGGTTGAACCGGGTATCCGCAGATGCAGCGCGGGAGGGGCGGGAATGCTCAGGGGCTGCCAGAGCAGATACACCCCCGATTCTTTCAGAATCGCCTTTCAGGTTGCTCTTTTGAGCAAGGGGTTATCAGCTCTGTCATCCTGATCCCCTTCGCTTGACCCCGCCCCCCGATACCCGCGCCGCACCTGCTTTCCTCACCCTCAATGATCCGGCTGTTTCATCGGGGATGAGAGAGATGGGGGATCTCAAGCGGGATCTCTTCCCACGTTCCGTTGAATTCAGGAAAACCCTCGCGATCAGAATTCTGGAGAAGAGTCCTTTTTCTCCATGGGGAAAACCCTCATACCTTAATATGTTTCAATGCCATTCTGTACGGAGCCGACCATCCGGACCATCTGTGCACAGGCAGCAGCTGATGGGTCCGGGCTACCAGGTTAAATCGAGGAATGTCAGATGGATGAAACACCGGGTGTACACTTTGACGAACAGAAGGTGAAGAAACTTATCAGCCTGCAGGAGAGCGGGGTCATCGTCTTCCCCTGGCGTTTTGACCGTCTCCATACTGCAGCCGGGATACAGGCACAATTTTGTGATATCGGGCATGAGAAGAGTTCTGAATCTGTCACCGCCGCGGGCCGGCTCTACACCATCCGGTCTCACGGCAAAACCGTGTTTGCCGATCTCGGGGATGAAAGCGGGAGAATCCAGCTCTTCATCAGGAAGAACGACCTTGGTGACGAGGCATTTGACTTTTTTAAAAAGCATATTGATGCGGGGGATATTGTTGGCGTGCAGGGCCATGTATTCCGGACAAAGGTGGGCGAGATCAGTATCTGGGCAGACGAGAT
>QZAC01000168.1 GCA_003838065.1 Methanocalculus sp. MSAO_Arc2 | reverse complement strand
GAATGCGTGAACAATCTGAACTTTTTATCCTCTCACTACTGACGAGAACCTTTTTGAATGAACGAAGGAACAGCGGTTTTGGTCTGGATGATGGCGAGCCCGCAGATCAGATCCTGATTGCAATTGAGGAGGCACAGCGGGTGCTTGGCCCCGGCAGAGGTACAGCTGTCTTTCGCGAATGTGCAATGGAAGGCAGAAAGTTCGGGATTGGCCTCTGCGTGATCACCCAGCAGCCAAAGAATATCGATCCCAGGATCCTCGCCCAGATCAACACCTATGTCGTTTTGGGCCTCTCTGACAGGTCAGATCGGGCAATGATTGCTTCAAGCGCAAAACAGGACTTAAGTCCCCTGGACGGGGAGATCCAGACGCTTGAACGGGGAGAGGCAGTGATCAGCACGCTCTCTGTTCCATTCCCGATAAGCTGCCGGATCCATGCCTTTGATCGATATATCAAAGGCCTATCGGCAATGAAGAGTGATTCGATACGGAAAGGCTTACAAAATAGGTTCTAGGATTACTTTTTTTTCTTCTCTTTCTTCTCATTTTCCACTGGTTTTTGAACGGTTTTTCGCCTGATGGAGACGCAGTTAATGACCGGATCCCCGGTAATGATATATCGTCTCATGATCTGGCCAAGAACTTCCACCACATCATCTTTGTTGACATCTTCCTGGGGAGACGTGAACATCTTCACCGATACTTCTCCGGTACGGTCCCCGATAAGGTACTGGGGTCGGTTCAGGAATTTGAAATAAACCCGCTCAACAACACCTTCGAATCGGACTGGCTTTCCCATCAGCTTCTCATTGATCTCATTTGCCCGCACCTTCCGCGCCTCAGCTTCGTACACTGGTTCAAGATTTCTGTACTGGCTCTGGCTCATGTAATTCATTGCGATTGGAATAGTAGCGATGAGAATCACTGTCGGGATGCCCCAGAGGAGCATTCTCCAGTCCCGTGTGTGATAAACTGAGAAGAAAAGAATTGCGGTGAAGAAAAGGAAGACGCCCAGATGGACGATCGAAAGCTTCACCGGGATGTTTCTTATCTTCATGTGTTGATGCTTCCAGTACTTACTTCAGCGCAGCCATCTCTTTGCGGAATGCAACCCAGTAGATAATAGCAACGAAGAAAATTGCTCCGATCATATTGCCGATAGTAACCATGATGACGTTGTTTGTCCACATGGTGACCCAGTTGAGCTGCACGGCATTGTTTGCAAATACTGCCATTTGTTCAGGGCTTGCATATCCCTGTATGAAGATAGCCGCTGGCAGGAAGTAGATATTTGCGATACTGTGTTCCAGACCGCTGGATACGAAAGCCATGATCGGGAACCAGATACCGGCGATCTTGCCGATAGCGTCATCTGCACAGATACCAAGG
>QZAC01000017.1 GCA_003838065.1 Methanocalculus sp. MSAO_Arc2 | reverse complement strand
GACAGACAGAGAAGAGAGATGATATAAACATCATATGGGCGCGATAGCGCCCTAATCCCCACGGCGGGTGCGAACAGCACCCGCTCGGTGACCATTGGATCGCCCACCCCGAAGACGTAGCAGGGGATTGAGCGGTGCCCCCCCGCGGAGTCTGAGTGAGTCAGGGTTCAGATGAAGCCAGTATACGGATTCTTCCTGTGCTCGAACAGATCCTGCGTCCCGGTGCCGGGGGTCAGGGTTCAATGAAGACCTTTATGTCGAGAAAACTACCATTACTGTCAGGCTATGGGAGATGCCTGAGTGCTACATCCATGAAATCAGATATCCAGCTCATCAAAGAAGACCTTTCAGAGATAAAACAGATGCTCCATGAGTTGCTTCTGCACCATGAAGCGGTAGGAATGATGAAGCTATCGAACCGCTCCCTGCACCAGTTTCTCCAGGATGAACCGGATATCTATACACTTGAAGATGCACAAATTGTGTATCGGTGCAAGGAATAATACCAGTGGAGGAGTTGCCTGGTCTTTATGGATGGGCGCATATCAGAAGATACGGGCTGTTATGCGGGCTGTTATGACATAACCACGAAGTATTTTCCATCCAGATAAAAGATTATTACTCTACAGAAAGAAGATAGCAACAATCATGACCAGTTTTGGTGTTCTCATTGAAAAGGACGGCAATGGCTATTATGCCCATATACCAGCAGTCCAGGGATGCTACGCGCAGGGTGACACCTACGAGGAGGTCCTCACCAATATACATGAAGTACTACACCTGATCCTTGAAGAGGAATGAGCAGATCGGGACATAAGACCTACAGAACCCATACAAGATTTCACAATGTGAGTAGTTCGGGATCAGACCCGTATTCCTGCACGAACAAGAACTGTCGTGATAGAGACTGTTTCACACCGGATATTTTTTTTTAAGATGAGATTTGACCGGATCTCTTTTCACACGCAACAGTAGATGAGAACCAGTGTTTGATGGAGAGAGAGGGAGAGAATATAAACATCATATGGGCGCGATAGCGCCCTAATCCCCACGGCGGGTGCGAACAGCACCCGCTCGGTGACCGATAGGTCGCCCACCCCGAAGACGGAGCGGGGGTTGGCGGTGCCCCCCCGCGGAGTCTGAGTGGGTCTTATTCTATCAAGGCATCCAATTGCGATTATATGCCGACAGAAATTTATCTCTTCGCTGAATAGAGATACTATGAGTAGATCAATATGACACAAAGCCCGCAGGTACCCATCCCCCATGAGGAGATTACAGCCTTCTGCAAGAAGTATCATATTCGCCGCCTGTCCCTTTTTGGATCGGTCCTCAGAGAAGATTTTTCGAGAGAAAGTGATATCGACGTCCTTATCGAGTTTGAAGAGGGAAAAACCCCCGGATTCTTTACAATATTTTCAATGGAAGAAGAATTATCTGAACTCTTTGGAGGAAGGAAGATTGATATCAGGACACCGAAAGATTTGAGTAGATATTTCAGAGATGATGTCATAAATTCGTGTGAAG
>QZAC01000167.1 GCA_003838065.1 Methanocalculus sp. MSAO_Arc2 | reverse complement strand
GGTTTGCAGATCCAAGATCCACAATCCCGACAATTTCGAACCCGGCTTCTGTGAGTTTCTCTTTATAGAGTTCGTATGTAGCGAGATGAGGTGTTTTCACCCTGGCATATACCCGTTCTGCCTCTTCCCGGCTGAGAGAAGGCATCTCCAGGATATCAGAGAAGACAAACTGGCCGCCGGGTTTTATGACCCGTGCACATTCATGGATGAGTCTGCCTTTGTCAGGACTATGGAGCATCGCGTCCTGGCTGACCAGGATGTCAAACTCATCATCTTCAAACGGCATATCATTGTAATCGCCGTCAACAACGTTGATCCTGTTATCAAGACCTTCTTCCCTGTTTTTCTCCCGGGCGTAGGCATTTTCCTTTTCAGAAAGATTCAGGCCCGTGACCATCCGGCAGCTGGTGTTTCTGGCAATATACCGGGGCAGGCCGCAAAAACCGCTGCCAACATCCAGGATGACACTTTCGGGAGTAATCGAGAGCCTGCTGACCAGGTTCTCATTGGCAGCAATTGCTGCTTCGTAAAAGTCGTTGGTATCATCAAAAATACCAAGATGATGGTTCTCGCCTCCCCAGCACTCTTTATACATCTCATGAATTGCGCTGTTATAATACTCCTGAGTTACTTCAATATAATCTTCAGATGACATACACATTTCCTCTCGATCAGGTTCCCTCTTTTATATCGATATTCTGTGTTAACCGTCTTCTGGCCGGAGATGCCAGAAGAAAAAAGGGTGAGTGTTATCCAATCCAGGCAGAAACCTTGTCGGGATTGTTTTCAACCCAGTTCCTGGCTGCAATCTCTTCGGGCACACCTGCCTCGATATCGGCCATGACAATGTTGATATCATCGGTTGTCCATACGAACCGCTCAAGTATGCCATAAGCCTCTGGATCATCTGTCTGCAGGTTCTGGCGTGCCAGGGTCACAACCGAATCGGGCTCACCATAGATACGGAGTGGGTCCTCAAGCATTTTCAGGTCAAAGCGGCCCCACTTCCAGTGCGGGTCCCAACCGGTAACAACTACCCATTTTTCGTTCTCAATTGAACTGCGGAGTGCAGCTGCCATACCACCGGCACTGCTTGCCAGCAGTTCATAGTCCAGATCGTATGCCTCGATGGCATCTTCTGTAAGCCGCATAACGCCTGCACCAGGTTCAATTCCGGTGATCACACCATCGAACTTATCCCTGACCTCGTTCATCTCCTCGATTGAGTCGATGGTAACATATGCCGGGACCACAAGGCCGTGAATTCCTTCATCAGGAATATTCGCGACGACATAGTCGGATACGGTCGCCATACTCATTCCAGTAATCCTCATGGGTATGAGGGAGCCATGCATTTGTTGTAAAGTCAACATCGCCCCGGGCAAGTGCTGCGTAGAGCGGACCTGCATCTGTTGCAACGATCTCAACGTTATATCCGGCCTGCTCAAAGACCTCTTTCATAACATGGGTGCTTGCGATTGCGCAGTCCCAGGTGACATAGCCAATGGAGATCTCTGGTTTATGCTCAACTTCAGCCGGACATCCTGCTACCAGGATGCCTGAAAGAACCAGGAGGCTGATTATCAGTGGAATACCAAACTTCTTAAAAAACATTATAACACCATCCCTCCCGATTGTTCTCATGCGACAAAAGGGTCGTTGGTGACAGTTACTTGGTTAGATGTCAATGTCATATAGTATTTATTGGGTACTTTTATATGGAATGACTGTTTTCATGCCTTTTTTGGGATTCTGAAACCATATAACCACAATCCGGCTCCAGGACTCCCTCCTGGTAAAGCCAGAAGATAAACCGGACATCCAGGGTATTCCTGCATATCCGGTGGAGAACCGTTCACTGTTTTTTGAGAATGCCTTTGATGAGGATCATGGGCGTGCCTGCATCTGCCGATCCCGAGATCAGATCTGCAAGGCTTGCCAGGACATCCTTCATAACCCGTGGAGTTGTCCCTTCAGATTCGATGCTGTGGATGTCGCGTGACCGTTTTGACTCTTCATCAAGGAGCTTCTGGATCTCTTCTTCTGATCTTCCGTCCTCATGGTATATGTCGACCAGGTACTTCATCTTGAACCCTTCACGGAGGGTGTCGCCGATCCCCAGTGTCGCGCCAAACGTGGTGATCGGATCTGCCAGTTCGTATATCCCGCTGCTTGGGTCTTTGTAGGCGCCATCACCATACACGATTATTTCAAGGAGCTTTCCTGTTTTAAGATAGATCTTCTCCTGGAGCGTGATTGCAAAGTGATCGGCCATGTAGGGGGCGAGTTTCAGTTTCTCCTCAGATGACATATTGCTCCCGAGAAGACCCCATTCTGAAGATGGAAGTGACTCGCCTCTGCTGCAGATATCCTGGAGCGTGCAGCAGTTTGGCACCACATCGGTGATGCTTTTTTGTGTCTTGTTTCGTGTATGAATATCAGCTGCGATCACTGCGTCTGGCTGGTGATCTGCGATCGCTGTTGGGTCGTTGCAGAGATAGATAACGGGTTTTGACCCTGTATCCCTGATGATACCTTCATACAGGCTGATGTAATTGACGCCCGTGAGCGGATGCGTGTATCCCTGTCCAAGGTCTTCAGGTTTGATCACGCCTCCCCCGGTCTTTTCAAGCTCCATTGCCACGTCAGGTGGTATGATCTGGTTTCCGACCTCGTCATCAGGATAGGATAGCTGCACAATGACCTGGCCGCCATGTACAGCTCGTGCGATGCTTTTCAAAATAAGTGCGAACCTGTTCCTGCTTATGATCGGGAAGACCACGCCCACCCTGCTCTCCGGGGTGAGCGAGAGTATCTCCTGGATCTCCTGTGCCACGCTGTCAATGGAGATAAAATTATTCTGTGCCCTGGCCACAACCGATTCGGTAATTGCCAGAACGTCGCCATCGGTGAGCATACCGTCAGCATCCATCTTCATGATATCATCCAGGATCATCGTCTGCAGATCAGATCCAGGTATTATGACTCCCATCTTGATCCCAAAGGCAGAGGGACCTACGTAATCTGGTAAGGTGAACATCAGATAACCTCTCTATTCATCTTGTGCTGTTCTTCATGGTCTGGTAAAGGGGATTTTCAATCAATGCAGTATTGTTTCTGATCTTCTCAGAAGGTCGCCAGTTTGCCCTGGATGACTTTCCTGGTGATGTCTGTGATGTTTGCAAGCCGGTCGTTTACGATCTCTTCGACATCGCGTGAGACTGCCGGAAAGTCTGCACCGTTCTGCGGGATGATCTGGACGCTTGCTATGAGCGGCTGGTCGATGGGTGATCCGATCTGGGAGAGGAGGCGGACATACATCTCGGTGATGCCGTCAACCTCCCTGCAGGCCTGCTGTGCAATCTCCGTGCAGAGAAGGTTGTATATCTTACCGATATGGTTGATCGGGTTCTTTCCGCTTGCCGCCTCCATGCTCATCGGCCTGTGCGGCGTGATCAGTCCGTTTACCCGGTTCCCACGGCCGACCGAGCCGTCATCGCCCATCTCGGCAGATGTTCCGTTGACCGTTAAAAAGATACTCTCGTTTTTGATATCGTCGGCAGTGTTGACTGCGACCTCCACCTTTCGGCTGGTATGTTGTCTGGCAACCGATTCAAGCTGTTCCTTCATCACTTCTGTCATGTTGACATAGTCGTCAATGCCGGAACAGTACCGGTCGACCATGGCAGATGCGATCGTGAACGTCATCCTGTCCCCGTTTCGCAGCCCCATAATCTTGATATCATAGCCGATCATCGGGTTCTTTGGCCGAAGACTGGATCCAATCTCATGGTTCATCGCAAGGATGATCTCTTCAACTTCAGAGAAGGGAGCATGGCCCACACCAAACGAGGTGTCATTTGCCCGGGGGATGGGGCTGTTGCCAGAAGACCTGAAGACATCGCTGAGATCAGTTGATCCTTCACCCATCCTGCAGTCAACGATGATATCCCGATCCATATTCAGGGTCGGAATGGTCTCAGCAATATATCGTCTGGCAGCCTCAACTGCGACTGAATCGGTTGGGATCACACAATCTCCGATATATTTGGTTGCCCTGCCTGTAAGGAGGAGATAGATCGGGCGAATGATCGTCCCCCCGCCAAACGAAGGTTTGGAGGCACCGGCAACGACCTCACCCTGGTCTGTGTTGTGATGGAGAACACCATCACAGTGTTCTTCGTACTCCCGGCAGAGTGCGCGGCTGATCGCCTCGGCAACCCCATCAGCAATGCTGTCCGGGTGGCCGATGCATTTGCGCTCCACCAGTTCGATCTGTTGCTCTTCAATTGGTATCTGATCAAGGTATGCAATGTTGATATTACGTTTCATGAAAAAACCTCTGGGTGAATGATATTCAGCATAGTATAAGAAACGTCCTTTCAAACTGAACGCCTTCTTACTGTTCCTTTTCATCTATCAATATACTTTCTGTCGCTGGATTATCTGATGAAAAATACTATTGCGGTTTTTCACTGCATCCGAATGCCATCACCCTCTCCTTTCGTCCTGTTGTTCATAGAATGTGGATAGAATGGCAAACCATCGACATACAGAATCCCGCAGGAGGAATGACGCCCTCTTATCACCGGCTTTCCTTCTTACCAACCCGGGTTTGAAGAGATGTATTCCTCTGTCCATTTATCGGTAAGTTTCCGGAACATGCAATGACCAGAAGATCCCGGATGATTTTCTGCGCACCGAGACCGGGCGCGTTGCTGAACACCTGGAGAAGACCCGGATCCTGTACCGGATCGCATATGGTCAAGGCTTTCGGCAGGCGCTCATCCAGAGCTCAGAGATGGCCGGTTGAGCATTCTATCTCGTCCTGCCAGCAAGGGACGTTCGCAATGCAGGATCATGGTATCCCGAGCGCTGTCCCGCGCACATTTTTCAATTCAGGAATGAACGGGTGCATCACCTTTTGCATGCGGGAGAAGTGTTGTGGGAGTTTGCATTTATCTGGGGTTCTGCTCAGATGAGTGGATGGGGTTGTGTCCCTCCAATAGCCGGGAGTGATGTTTGCTTGATCAGCACCGGATCATTTGATCGTCTGATCTTTTCGATGAGGAGATCTTTTCCACGGGAGGTCATTGCAAAGACCGGAACAGAGACCCCGGCCTGGACCAGTGCCTTGTTCCCGGCTGCCTCGCGGATCGAAGCTGACGCACATCCGGTTGTGAGGTCAGCATTATTCACAATCTCTTCAGCTTCCTCCTGCGAACACCCGGTTGTATGTACCGAGATGATCAACGCATCCGGATGTTTTTTCCTGATCGCTGTTGCATCGTCTGAACGTGCAATGGTTACAGCGATCCGCCTGTACCCGGCATCTGCGGCCAGCTGTACCCCTGCCTGCTGATCAATTCTTCCGGTCTCCTGATCAAGGACAATACCGCCTCCCTCTTTAATCCGCCTGATCACCGAATCATAGGGCACTGTGCTGACCAGGCCTGACATTCTGCCGCCAATTCCCTGCACCATCCCTGGCGTTGTGGCGATGACGGTGCCTGCACCATCGCAGGCAAGGACTGCACAATCGATCAGATCGGCTTTCAGTGCAAAACTCAGGATCTCAGATGCGCCAAACCCGACAAATTCACGATCATCGGTCACTGTTCGGTCTGGTGTGCACATCCCAAATGCTTTGATGCGGTGCTGGATGTTTTCCCGTATTGTATCAGGGTTCATCTCCGGTATGGGGTAGGCAAACCGTTTTGCAAGCGGGCAGTCTGTAATGATTGCCTGACCGACTTCAACAACAGATCCGTCCCGGATAACGATTCTTGCTTTCCCGATTGCTTCTATGATATGTTCATCCTGTCTTTCTGCCATCTGTCACCTCTTGCTTGCTGCAGGTCTATTATTAGTACCGGTCTTTTCTTGAGGTCTATTATAGTAATAGTCTACTAGGTCAACTATCGTACCAGTCTTTTCTCCTGGAGTCCAGCGTTTGCCTTCAGCTCTTCGTGCCTTTCCCGCAGACCGGACAGGAAGGGTTTTGTTCTACAGTAATCACGTCAATTTCTGATCGCGCGCCGTCCCAGAGGAGGAGGCGGTTTGCCAGGAGTTCTTGGGAACCGATCAGGTACTTGATCACTTCGTTTGCCTCCACCATGCCGATGAGGCCCGCGGTCACCCCCAGGACCGGAAACGTCTCTTGTGGCGGAGGGCTTGGGAATATGCACCGGAGGCAGGCTGTTTTTCCCGGGATGATCGTTGTCGCCTGGCCGGAGAAGCCATGGATTCCACCATGAAAATAGGGGATCTTCTTTCGGATGGCAGCACTGTTGAGGATATACCTGGTCTCAAAGTTGTCCATCGCATCCACGATCCCGTCTGCATCGCCGATAAGTTCATCGACATTTTCCCGGTCAATGGTGGCATCAATTCCGGAAATGGTGATCCCGGGATTGATAGCATTGAGTTTTCTCTGTGCCGATGCTGTCTTTCTCTCTCCAACGTCTGGTGTGAAGTGAATTATTTGCCGGTTCAGGTTTGAGAGATCAACGGTGTCATTATCGACAATAATGATCGTTCCGATGCCCGCTGCTGCAAGGTAGAGCGATATGGGAGAGCCCAGTCCTCCTGCACCGGCAATGAAGACGGTAGCTTGTTTCAGCTTCTCCTGCCCCTCTTCTCCAAAGAGCATGATCTGGCGGCTATACCGTGTGCGCTCGCCCTCAGATAACATGTATGTTGTATTGGTGAAGGATTTAAGATAAAGGATGGCACAGTTCTATGAAACCGGGATGTTGTTGACAGGCTATTGTCGTTGCCCGGCAACTCCTGTCTAATGGAAAATGCTTTAACGAGAAAGAAGATATATAAACATATATTAATTAATTTTTATCCGGTATACAGATCTGATCAGGCGGAAGTGAAGGTGGTGAAGCAGAATGAATGAAATTATTCTGAATTATATTGCCGTTATTATCGGAGTTGCTTTTCTCTCAGCCGTCATCATCGGCACCGCGCCTCCAGTTGTGCAGGACGTGGAGAATCCGCCTCCTGATCTGCACCATAATGCAACAATACATGCATCTTCAAGGGTAGCATCACCACCCCTCACATTTGGAAGTCTCTTCACGTATTATGGGAATAAACAATTAGATGTGAACGGCAATTCGAATATGCAGGAGAATGCAGGTCCAGATGTACTTCTGAGTGTCCAGGCGAGTTCAAAAACGGATACCAACCAACCCCCTGGAGATACGGAACCTGCAAACAAAAGCAGTGAACCCGGGATAGAGTATGACGATGATCTCTTCATTGAAACAGTCGGAGAATGGGGGGGGAGGATCTCAATCATCGCGATCCAGTGTGCTGAAGCGGTTCAGTGCGCAAACAGGCAGGTGCTGACGCAGCATGCGGCAGAGCTTCTTGATATCTCGCAGAAAACCTGGGCAGAAGTTGAAGCAATGGATGTCTCACCCACCATGATGCAGGATAAGCGTGACTTTCAGCATGTGATGGTCCGGATGATCACTGCTGCATCATCATTTAAACGGGGTCTTCCGGAATCAGATCGTGAACTGCAGGAGATGGCTGATGCGATATCCACCGCCCATGATATGCTGAATACTGTACGGACCACTATCGGTAGAAAGGATTTCCAGCAATCAGGAAGTCATCCTGCACAGGGACTCTACCGGTTCACGGTTGATACAGCATCTGAACAGGAGTATGCAAAGGGTCGTCTTTCGCAGTACGAACTGTTTCCCAAACCTGTTGGTCTTCTCCCGATACGAACCGGGTACCACTACATGGATGCTTCACAGAGCAATGATATTCGAATCGTACCGCGATATTCCCGTGTTGTAACACAATACTATTATATGCACCCGGACACCGGGAAAACGGTTCATGTATATGCTCCCGAAGGGAAAATCTACATCATGGTTCATATGCGGGTTGCCCATGCCGGCAACCGCGATGGAAGACGCTACACCATCCAGACACCTGCACTCTCAGCATTCACCCTTCATGGACATGGCCTTACGTTCTCTCCAGAGAGTATTCCGGTGGCCCATACTTCTCTTGGTGAGATATACAGGCAGAATTCACTTTATAGAAATGAACTATACGAAGGATCCATCCTCTTTGAGGTGCCCTTCATGATGAAGCCTTCAGATGCATATCTCACGATTAATCTTGGTAGTGTCTGGGGAAAACCCGGATGGGAACTTGTATAGACAATCGCTCAGATAGGGAATTGCAATGTCCACCAGCTATCTCCCTATCTTTTCCCTGGGGGAATTCCTGAAAATAGGCTGATTGTGCAACCTCTGACTATGGCGAGAGGGGGTCCTTTCTGTCCTCCGTTGGGGGGGGCACGGCGATCCTCCTCCTTCGGACTGCGGTGAGGGCGAGCTTCCGGTCACCGGGCGGTGCTGTCGCCCCGCACTATGGGATGGTGGCGCTCCGCGCCATTTCGTGCTACGGATGGCTGCTTTCTCTCCAGGTTCTTCTGTTTCTGTCTCTTTCTCTCTCTCACTTTTCCCCTTCCACATCCTCTTCGCTCCTCTCATAACGCAACAGCATCATGCTGATGAAGATTGCAGAGAAGGTAATCTGCATCCCTGAGAGGAAGAGTGCAAGTGACCATACTGCGTTTGCTATCTGTGATATTTCACCAAATCCTGCGGCTATCCAGTCCAATACAATGAAAAGGCCGATTACAACCCCCGCAATCATGAGGAGAATGCCAAGGAAGAGCTCGCGTTCAAGGCTGTAGTAGTTCATGAGCTTTGTAATAATGCCGTTTGTGGTACTGTATCCATGGATTGCCCCATAGACGCCGATCATGATGCCCATGAGGAGGATATGCAGTCCTCCAATGAACGCGAGTGCAGCCAGGATGAATGAGTGGAGGCGCGAGGTCTCGATCTCTCCCTGCCACAGGAAGAAAGCCATCAACGAAAACCCAAAGATCGCAAAAAAGAGACCCGGAACGGCAATGAACGGGACCGGCCGGTACAGGAGCATGAACCTGACATGCCGCCACCCGTCCTGGAAAGTGCTCAGTTTTGAAGGCATGACGCGCGCAGCGTAGGTGATCGGCACCTCGTCAATCCTGAGGCCTGCTTTTGCCGCTTCGATCACCATCTCGGAGGCAAATTCCATGCCCCCCGTCTTCAGGTTGAGCCGCTCAAGTGCATCACGGCGGATTACCCGCAATCCGCAATGCGCATCTGATATCGTTGTCCCAAAAAGCCTGTTTAATAACCAGGTGAGCACGGGGTTTCCGATGTAGCGGTGGAGTGTCGGCATGGCGCCGCTTTTGATCTCCCCCCTGAGACGGGATCCCATAACGAGATCGGCACCGTCATCAAGTTTGTGTAAGAGTTGTGGAAGCTCCCGGAAATCGTAGGTGTCATCGGCGTCCCCAATTGCAATATACCTGCCCCGTGCATGTGCGAAACCTGTGAGATAGGCATTTCCATATCCCATCTGCTCGGGATGGACGATCACTGCTCCAAGTGATGCTGCGATCTCCGGTGTCCGGTCAGTTGAGGAGTCCGCAATGATGATCTCCCCGTAAATCCCGAGATCTGAAAAGACTGTCTTGATTTTGGTTATGCATTCGGCTATCGTCTTCTCCTCGTTTAATGCCGGCAGCACCACAGATATATCAGGTGTCGGTGACTCCATTTGTTCTGCATACTCCATTTTCTTTTCCTGTTATTTATGCCCTTGTACATGGTTTATTTTATGAATTGGCAGAATTCTGGCTGAATTGATCTGCTGTTTTTGAAAAGTATATATAATTGCCGCTCAGATCTACATATATGTTCACATCAGGCAGGCGGGCGGCAGGAGCCTTCGCCGGAATTGTCGCAGCAGCGCTTGTACTGAGGCTTACATCGTTTTCCACGGTCTTTTCTGAGAAAGGCGTCTGGTTTCTTGAATATGACTCGTTTTACCATATGCGCAGGATCGTGCTTGCCGCCCTGGATTTTCCCAATGTCATCTCTTTTGACACCTATGTCAACTATCCGGAGGGTTTTACCCTTGGGTGGCCACCGCTTTTTGACGGGCTTATAGCCACCTGTGCCTATATTATCGGGTTTGGAAATCCCCCGATACATACCATCGAGACGGTTGCTGTGTTTTTCCCTGTGGTAATAGGTGTGCTCACCCTGCTGCCGGTCTTGTATATTGGCCGGGAATTATTTGGCAGCGAGGAGTATGGGCTGATGGCTGCTGCGTTCCTTGCGATTCTTCCTGCCCATGTGATCGTCTCTGTCCTTGGCTTTGTGGATCATCATGTCTTTGAAGTCCTTCTCTTTGCATGCATGATCCTGTTTGCTCTTTGTGCGGTGCGAAGGCCGGACCAAATCTCTTACTGGGCAGTGCTCCTTTCAGCCAGTTTTCTCATCGCCATCTATTCGTTCCCGTCTGCACCCATATTTATCGCCATCATCGGGCTCGCTGTTGTCGGATGGTTCATCCTCCGCCGCATCCGGGCACAGGATACAATGGATATCCTCAGGTTTGGCGCGATTGCCTTTGGAAGTGCCGGGCTGGTCACACTTGTGCTCAATGCCGGGATTGCCGGTGCACGGGAGGTTGGTGGTATGGGCGAGATCTCGCTCCTCCAGACAGCGTACTTCCTTCTCTGGTTTTTGGTTCTTGGTATTGCCGGCGTCCTTGCAGAAGCCCTCAGGGGGCGGCCCTGGCAGGTGTATATCGGCGCTCTGGCAGGTGGGGGGGCCGCCGGAGCGGTGATAGTTTATGCAGCCCTCCCTCCCTTCTGGAACGCCCTTGTGGGGGGGCTTGCATATGTCCGGGGAGTGGATCCGGTCCTCGGCACCATTGTTGAGGCAGGCTCAATCCTTGCACCCGCAGGTCTCTTCACGCTGAGCCCACTCTGGGAGCTGTATTCTATTCCCTTTGTTCTTGGTATCGGGGGGCTCCTGGTGTACTGTGCCGGACGGGTGAAGGACCGGATATTTGATGATGCCGACCTCCTGCTTGCAGTCGTGTTCATCGTTTCATTTGCCCTCCCCCTCATCCAGATGCGGTTTTTGAATGTCCTTGCGGTGCCGCTTGCACTCACCGCCGGGTACGGGACCATTCGGGTGCTTGAGGCTCTTGGCATGCGAAAGGATCTGGTAGCGTTTCTGGGATCTGATCCCGCCGACAGACATTCGGTGTTGCCTGCATCGGAGATGGAGACTGTCTCCCGAGAATTACCAGCCAATGGAAATAAGACTCCGGACGAAAAGCCGGCTGCACGGGGAAGGGAGACTCCGGCCGGCAGAAAGCCTGCGCCTGGAAAACCGGGGAAGAAGAAGCAGAAGAAGACGAAAACGCCTGTTGATGATTCAACGAAGACATACCGCACAGTGGCGGTGCTTGTGTTTGCCCTTCTTGTGATCGTTCCAACCGTCTATTCGGCGTCAGGCATGTATATGCGGGTTGGAGATATGCCTGATGAGGATCTCATCGATGCCATGCTGTTTTTGCGGGACGAGACCCCGGATCCGGGTGGTTTCTTTGACACCTCTGTCACCCCGGAGTATGGGGTGATGAGTTTCTGGAGCTATGGAAACCTGATCATCTATTATGGCGAACGTCCGGCAGTTGCCAACAACTTCCAGACCGGCATCGTGGATTCCGCACGGTTTTTCACGTCTGCAAGCGAGCATGAGGCATCTCTGATTGCAGATGAGCGGAATGTCCGCTATGTGGTTACCGTTGACATCTCATCAGGTATCTTCGCAGACCACCTGGAATGGAGCGGCGTTGATGTTGCGGATCTCACGTATGATGAGTTCATGAGCCGGTATGTACAGTCAATGTACTTCAGGCTCCATGAGCGGGACGGAGAGGGGCTTGCTGCGTATACGCCAATGTATGCATCGCCAAAACGTCCAGACGGGACAAGCCTGGTGAAGATCTTTCTGTATGATCCCTGATGGTGCAGAAACACTGTAATGGTTTATAAAAACTGTATGTGGTTGCGCGTAGATGGTCTGACTGTAGATTTATGGAGGCAGAAGAGGTGTGGTGGAACAGAGTCCTCTCCAGTTCCGGCTTTTCCGTCCAGAAGATATTTAATCTAGCTTTTCCAACATTCTTCATACAGCTTCTGTATGAAGCGTTTCATTCCGATTACTGTGTATAATCAATGCGTCCTGGAAACCGGGAATGTAACCGTATATGAAAACGCATCCATTAAACCAGTCTGAGGAATAACGTTTTCAAGCAAACACTGAACTGTTTAAGTCAAGAAGGAGTAGACAATCATGACGAATGCAATTGAAACTGATGAAGTCCACACCAATGAAGAGACCAGTTACGATGTTGCAACCCCCCAGCTTCCCCAGAATATCAAGGATGGGAAGATCAGGGTCGGAGCAAGTTCAGCTCCGAAGAATCTTGCCGGTCTTCTGGTTGCTGTGATAAAAGAACGTGGCAAAGTCGAACTTCAGACCATCGGTGCTGCCTCGCAGAACCAGGCTATCAAGGCGATTGCAATTGGGCGCGGGCTTGTCGCCCCAAACGGCCGCGATCTGATCTGCAGCCCCTCATTCATGGATATTGATGTCAACGGGGAAGAACGGACAGGCATCCGGCTGGTTGTCGAGTTCAGACCCGAGTAACCATAAGACCTGGACATAAAAGAGAGTCAAAGACTCTTTATCGGTCTTGTAATGGAAATGACCCAAAGATCATCATATTTTATCAGCATTACAT
>QZAC01000016.1 GCA_003838065.1 Methanocalculus sp. MSAO_Arc2 | reverse complement strand
GTGAATGAATGGCACCTATGTGCAGGACATAATCCGGGTGGTTGCCGAGATCACGCGCCGGAGCAGGGAAGATGACGGGATGTCGTTTATCTCTGCATCTGGTATCAGTAACGATAGTTTTTTTCGAATAGAACCTGCTCCAGACCGTCCGATTGCCGCAGTGGACGGAAGCAACGCTACGGTATATTCGGCTCCTTTCTTTTCAATTGCGGTCTATCGTGGTGTGATTACCTGGTACCGCAATCAGGAGAGGGAAGCGCTCAGGGCAACTCCATGGAGGGTTTTTCGAATTGGAGAGGGGCAGGATGAGGACTACTCCGAGATATACCATGAGTTTTTTGGCAGGGAACCTGATATCCCCCTTGCGGCAGGAGATACGACTGCTTCGGAAGCAGCGTTTCGCGACACCATCGAGTATGGTCTTGCCCTGGTCGCCGCACGCGAATCTGTTTCCGGGACACTTCTCCTCCTGGATGGTGCGCTCTATGCTGAGCACCCCTCCCACAAGGACATCCTCGATGAGATCATCAGGACATGCCAAAAGCGCGGCCTGCTCCTTGCAGCTGTCACAAAGAACGCCAGTGCGACCTGGGACGGGATTCGCCCTCTTGTACCTGCGGCGATGAAAGCCGGCGTTCTCCTCGGTGCTCCCCCTCCCTGGCGCATCAGGGTGCCTGAAGGCCATGTTGCCTGTCTTCACCAAAAATCGAACCGGGCATTCCTGGTGTCGGTTCCAGAAGACTATGGAGAGGATGACATATCTGCCGTCTTTTCGGCACTTGCTTCCTATGCAGGGGATGGCCGCATCATTGGCTATCCCTATCCACTGGTGGACGCTCACCGGCATGCAGCGATCCGCTCTGCCCAGGTACAGCGGATCAGGCATGATATTATTGCCGGATGTTCAACCCAGTCGATCCGGTCTTTTGAGTATGAAGAGATTCTTGGTGATTACCATGACGAACTTAATCGATATTGATACAACAGATGCGTCAAAGTTCCGCCTCATCGGCCAGACTGTCTCCAGCTACCGGTGTGCCGTTCCCTATACAAGTGAAATCTTCCTCGGGGATCTGCTTGTCATCCATGACCAGACAAAGCAGTTCACCTTCTATGCCAAGGTCACCGGGATACAGCATGCAAGCAACTTTGCAGATGCCAGCTGGGATACGCGGCCCCATACTGCCCATTTCTACAATCTTGGAGAGGATGTTTTCCTCCTCATTGAGGCCACACCGCTTGGTTATCTCAATTGGAATGGGAGATTCCATCGCCCAAAAACGGTTCCAACGAAGTTCTCCGGGGTCCGGATAGCAGAGGATGAGGACTTTGCCTTCCTCCGCGAGTACATGGGTAAAATCGAAGTCGGGCTCGTCAGAAACGGCACCGGCACGATAGAAACTGCAACCGTCGGTCTCCATCCCCATGATCTCAACCAGCATATGGGGGTCTTTGCCACTACCGGGATGGGGAAGAGCAACTTTATGAAGGTCTTCTCGGCATCATGCATGAGAGAGCAGCCCTTTGGCCTGCTGATGGTGGATCCCCATGGTGAATACCTGAAAGGATCCCAAACACAGGGGAGCGGAAAGAATCCCGGCCTCATCCATTACAGAGAAGGAAGAGATGGACTTGCCATCTTCTCGACCCGGGATGAAGCACAGCTTCGCCGCTATGGTGCGTCCACACTGAGTATTGCCTACGATGACTTCCGTCCCGGCGATCTCTATCCAATCTTTGAATTTTCAGAGCCACAGGTCGAGATCCTCGAGACCATCGGTGATATTGCGGGATCTCAGATGATCGATTTCTTCCAGTCCACTGACTTTGCAGAGGACTGGTATGACAGCTATGGAGGACACCATCCCCAGATCGCCCGCAGATTAAAGGAGTTTCATGAAACATCGCTTCGATCGATAAAACGGAAATGTGAGATCCTCACCAGGCAGAACCCCTTTTTCCGGCGATCGGGATCCTCTCTGAATACAATTCGATTGGCGCTGTCAGAGCGTAAAGTGGTCCTGATTGATATCCCGGGAATGCGTGAACAATCTGAACTTTTTATCCTCTCACTACTGACGAGAACCTTTTTGAATGAACGAAGGAACAGCGGTTTTGGTCTGGATGATGGCGAGCCCGCAGATCAGATCCTGATTGC
>QZAC01000166.1 GCA_003838065.1 Methanocalculus sp. MSAO_Arc2 | reverse complement strand
GGATGGCACACACCTCTTTGTAAACGAAGCATACTGCCGCAGATTCAATAAGACAGAGGAAGAACTCATCGGGACCCGTTTCAAACCTGTCATCCACCCAGATGATCGTGAGAAGGTAACCCGCCTGTTCGCCCAGCTCACACCGGATAATCATACCGGATGGATTGATCAGCGGATCATTTTGCAGGATCACGATATCGTCTGGGACCGGTGGATCACGCGGGCATTCTTTCATGACGATGGCTCTGTCCGTGAATACCAGTCTGTTGGGCGGGATATCACCGTTAAAAAAAATGCTGAGGTGCAGCTTCGTATCAGCGAGGGACGGTTTAGAAATGTCATCGAGCAGCTGCCCCTGGCAGCTGCCATCATCGGCCCGGATGGGAATTACACGTTCATAAACAACCGGTTCACCGAGATGTTTGGGTATACGCTTGAGGATATACCAGCCGGGAAAGAATGGTTCGCTCTGGCATATCCCGATCCATCATACCGGGAAGAGGTGATCGCCGCATGGAAGGCAGACCGGGCAGCTTCACGTCCGGGAACGGCGAGACCACGAAAATTCTGGGTTCAGTGCAGGAATGGGGATACAAAGTTAATATTCTTTCAACCGGTTGAACTGTGTGAAGGTTCCGAATTTATCCTGTACGAGGATATTACAGAGGACCGGCAGGTCTATGATCTCCTGATCAAAGAGATCGAGCAGCTCCGTCGGGAGTAGGGTTTCGATTTTTATGAACTGCAGGAAGCCGTATGACCGGCGGTCCTCTCCTGCAAAGCCTCTCCTGCAAAGCCTCTCCTGCAAAGCCTCTCCTGCAAAGCTTCTCCTGCAAAATCTCTTCTGCAAAGAACCGGGGCGGCTGCCAGGAACCGGGGCTGAATCAATGGAAATGTGCTTCCTCCTACCATAACCAAATACCTATGCAAGTCGCTTCTGATCATCAGCTCTGTTTTATAAATGTATATTATAATATAGAGTTATTATAATCTTGTAAACCGAGGTGAGGAGAGTGCAAAAACAAATACATAAACAGGATCGTCCTGAGGTTGTCGGCCTGATAGAGACAGTGAAGAGCGGCAACATCTACAGCAGCCTCATGGCTGCCGGAGAATTGAAAGATATTGGAAAGGATGCAGTCGATCCATTAATGGCTGCCTTCAACGAGAGTGGAACAAATGCAGTACGGTGGCGCATTGCCATGGCGCTGGCCAGGTTGGGGGACGTGGCAGTTGATGATCTGATCAAAGCCATGGATACAGATGATAAATCCCGGCTGAACCCGGCCATCTGGGCGCTTTCTGCGATCGGCGATCAACGTGCAGTGGAACCCCTGGTCAACTGCATGAACTGCAGCACAGAGGAATGCTGCCGGGCGCTGACTGCAGCCGCACTCCTGAAGATTGGAGATCCTGCCGGTGTGAATGCAGTTGAGGAGATGCTCCAGTCTTCCAGCGAAAACTTCAAAGGTCAGGTCTTTGAGGCACTTGAGGGTTCCTGAAAGTATCGGAAATGATCGGAAAAGATCGGAAAAGATCGTGAGGTACCTGCTGATGGATCTGAAGGAAGAAACACAAAAGATCGAACCCCTGACAGATCCCAGAATCTATCGATCCCCGTGGACTCCGCCTATTACCAGCCGCAGGTATTTAGAGGGAACGGATCTGCTCGTCCATGAAACCCATGATGGCGAGTGTCTGTATTACTTCTGCCACTGGAGTTTGGATGGAGTGGATGCAGAACAATCGTTTCAGGTGGTTACCAAAGAAGATGCCCGGTCGTTTCTGATACGGGTTGCCGGACTTGAGCGCTATGGTAATATGTACTATGATGAGGTGATAAACGCGAAAAAACATTTTCCTGAATTATTTGAGGAGTAATTGTTCCAGTCAGACAATATGAAAGAAGTGGCTGGAGAAGATAATGGGCAGGTCCGTCGATCATCCAGTTGCCGGATGCAGAAAGTCTGGATGAATCCCATTCGCTTCAGATTGCAATCCCAATCTCTTCAGATTGCCGATGATGACAGAAGAACATGTCGGAGGCTGTTTGGGAGCTTCTTGTGCGGTTCTGGGACGTTCTCTCATACAATATCAATTATTACTTTTTTGCAATCCAGAAAAGTGCGTCTTCTTAAGGTTTGGATACTGATTCGGTCCCCAATCCGGTGGAGTATACATCCCATGGTATCTGTCTAGTGATCCAAGATACTAAATTCTCAGAGCGTGATATAATATCCAATGGAAGATCCAAAGAATTTTTCAAATTTTTCAATATCCCAGGACCTCATCAGGGCGATAGCGGATATGG
>QZAC01000015.1 GCA_003838065.1 Methanocalculus sp. MSAO_Arc2 | reverse complement strand
TGTGGATCGGAAAGATAATCTTCTGCTAAATCGTATATATCCATGGCTCTGTTCCTCTTTTGCAATTCTAACTTGGTACAGAGCCTTAATTAAATTTACAGGGAATTACGGATACTATCCAACTCCCCTTCATGAAATACTGGTTCGCCTCCTCCAACCGCGACAACTGGGAGATCATCCGGCAGAAGAACATCTGGGGCATCCCGAAGCGGAACCGATCGATCATCGACCGGGTGACCCCCGGTGATGCCATCCTCATCTATCTCGCCCAGCAGAAGGATGGCGATGAGATCCTCCCCTCGGCGGTCGCCGGCGCGTTTGAGATCGTATCTGAAGGATATGAGGATTCGGCGCCGCTCTTTGTGACGCCGGAGCGGATGGGGGATGAAGTATTTCCTTATCGGGTGAGGCTGAAGCCGATCAAGATATTCAAGGAGCCTGTCGAGTTCAAGCCGCTCATCCCGAAGCTCTCGTTTATTACGAACAAGACGATGTGGACCGGACATATCCGGGTGGCGATGCGGGAGATCCCGGAAGAGGATTATCATTTGTTCCTGAATAGGGGATGAGAGAGAGCATAAGAGAGAGCAAGAGCATAAGAGAGAGAATAAGGAAGAGCATGAGTGACAAAATGATCATGAATGACAAAGACACCACAATCACCGGCGTCACCTTCCCCGTCCCGAAACAGTATATGCACCGGTTCTTCTCCGGGGGGAAGACCGTCTTTGTGAAACCGGCGACGGTCTTCAAGGAGTTGCGGCGGGGGATGCGGCTCGTCTTCTACCAGTCGCATGAAGACACTGGCTATGTGGGTGAGGCAACGATCAGGCGGATACTGATCGCAGCAGATCCCCTCACCTTCTATGACACCTATGGCGATTCCGTCTTCCTCACACGGGATGAGATGATCGCATATCTCGGGAACCAGGAGCGGTGGAAGGCCGTCCGGGTCAGGAAGGGGAGTGAGAGCCGGAAGCGAAACTGGATAGCACTGGAGCTTGAGGATATCCGGAAATATGAAGTGTTGCGGAAACCTGAGCGGTTTGTGCCGGTCGGAGGACAGTATCTAAGGGATTGAAATCAATAGAGTACTACAAGTGAGACCAGAGACTCAGGGATTTAAAGACATTGAATGAAGATCATGAATATCGTCTGCCCCGGCGACCCCCAATAGTTCCTCCCCTTTCAGCGGATGGAGGAAAATCCCTTCCTCACCCTATCGTTGCATTGGCAGAGCAGGTTCTCTTCCCGGCTTCTCTCTTTTGATTTCGAATCCATCTGGAAAAAGAATCTGGTACTATATCAAAGTATGATCTTTCATCATATCCTTCTCCCCCATGGTATCCGGATTCATGTCTGAGTTATCAGATCTCATCCTCCAGCAGTTTTGCAATCTCTTCAGGCCCCGGCAGCTGGCCTTGAAGCTCAGAGGGGAGCTCACTTACAATCCTGTATGTAGCAACTCCGATAGGTGTTGTGGAAGACTGAAGGGCATATTCAACTACAGTACGGTTCTTCTCCTTACACAGAATAATGCCTATGGAAGCATGTTCATTATTCTCACGTACCTGCTGGTCAAGAGCCGTCAGATAAAACTGCATCTTACCTACAAATTCTGGCTGAAACTCACCGACTTTAAGTTCGACTGCAACAAGACAACAAAGCCTGCGGTGAAAGAGAAGAAGGTCAATAAAATACTCCTTATCACCCACTTCAAGCCTGAACTGGCTGCCTAAAAAGGCAAAGACCCCGCCCATTGCACGAAGAAAATCTTCAATCCGGTTTATCAGTGCTCGTTCAAGTTCCCTTTCGGAATGTTCCTCTCCAAGTTCAAGAAAATCAAAAATGTAATCGTCTCTTAAAGCCAGTTTTGCCTGTGCCCTTATCTCCGGCGTAAGCTCCGTATCAAAATTATTCTGACCGGAAAGCATCTTCTCATATGAATGGTTCTCTATCTGGTGAATCAAAACGTTCTTTGACCAGCCAAATTTCCGGGTCATTCGAATATAGAATTCACGTTGCAGAGGATCTTTGCAGCGTGACATT
>QZAC01000165.1 GCA_003838065.1 Methanocalculus sp. MSAO_Arc2 | reverse complement strand
GGTTCTCGACATCAAGGCCATAGTTGATGATCGGATACACGAGAGAAACCCGGAAGACCTCAAGTCCCGCAAGTACTATCACCGCCAGAAGATACAGAGCAAGCATCTTCTTAAACGGGCCGAAGAGGTAGAAGAGAATGCGACTTGCGTTTCTAATCGTCGACACGGATGATCCTCGTTGCTACCGAACAATTTGACGGACAGACGTATCTAGTTATTCGATAAGGGATGGAGAAGGTCCGTTCAAGCATCCTGATCCCTGAATGGTCCGAAAGAATAACCAAACCCTTCTCCGGTAGCTCAAAGACTTCACCTTTGTTCAGATTCATATATCCCCTTTCTGTGTTGACCAAATCTGCCTCCAACACACATAACGATCTCCTGCACATCAATACCCAACCGGTAATTATTGTGGGGAAGTTATCAAAAGAGTCCCCCGGGTTGCTGGCCTCTCAGAAGGCTTCTATTCTACAAATGCGAGAAAATACAACTGTTAATTTCGGTGAGCAGGCTTTGGAGTGATCAGGTATGAAGTTTAAAATAACTAGTTAAGAATATATCGAAATGAATAAAAAGTGGTTTGAAGATCCCTCCTCAGATCCGAAGGCCCTCCATCACCGCCTGGTACGGCACTGAAACCTCCTGCCCGGTTTCCACGATCCGGTATGGCTCTGTTGCCACAACCACATCATCCGGCCCTGCCTCGGTTGGATATGGGAGCACAAAGACCCCGTCTGTGCTCTCCTGGCGGTAGGTGAATGTTCTGCCGGTGTTGGTCTCGATTGGAACTTCAATCATCCCTTCACCCTGTAGCACTGCGCCAGAAACGAACTCGAAGATCTTCACATACTTCAGATCTCCGCCTTCACTCAGGACATTTGTCGGCGACTCGTATACGAGCCTGAAGCGATCGAGTGCATCCAGTTCAGTCGAGGGTGTAAACATCTCCGAAGAGAGGATCTCGGCAGTGTGACCTGCAGGAGCAGTCGCCTCAAATTCAGCAATGGCGACCTCCGCCTCATCCATGGATCCAACCCGTACCACCTCGGTGATCACCGGATAGGGTGCATCACGTAACCCAACCGCTTCCGCAGGCGCAGACTGTACAACCAGGATGTCCCGGGGCATCATTGCAGATCCATCATACACATGGAGACGCTGGATCATCGTCTGGTAGTAGCTCTCCCGCTGGAGCTGAACTGCAGAGTAGGATCCTGTCCTTTCCGAATCCTCGTAAAACAATCGTTTCTGGAAATTATCGGTTGCGTTTACCGGATCATACCAGGTCGCCATCGCCCAGAACTTTCCGACCGTCATCTCGATATCAGTAACCACGTACCGGATACCAAGCTCATCGAGTTGCGCGGACGCTGCATCCCCATCTGTCTCCATGAAGAAGTTTGCAGAGGATCGGGCACCGCGCTGGAACGGGTTTGCATGCGGTATCCGTTTGGAGACAAAGGTGATCCAGTGTCCATAATCCCACCAGGACATGATACCATATGCTTCAGGCGGATACTCAAAGACATCACGTGCTTGTGGTGAGTCATAGATCTCATAATAATCCACACCGGGATCCGGCGTATTCTCCTCCATCCAGGTGAGCGCGGCCATCCAGTCCGAATTAATGCCTCCCCTGACATTTGTTCCAAGCGTATAATTCGCCGATGCCCCGGAATGTACAAAGAGAAGGGCGATGATCACCGTCACAACAAGCAGACCTGAGCGGAGCGGGCTTGCAGGAGATTCTGCCGGGACTTTTCTCCGAACCTTCTTTTTCTGTTGCTCCTGTTTCTGCTGTTTCTGTTTCTTTCCTTTCTTTGTGGGTTTTTCCGGTATATCAGGAAGATCTTCAGGAGGCAATGTTTCATCTTTTGGCTTCAGGAGCTTCTCAATGCCAGTAAGCCGAAGAAGATCCTGGCCGCCGATCTGTATCACCGCACCAACAGCAATCGCTGCAAGCAGGGCGATGTTTGCAGCAAAATAGTATTCAAACCGGACCTGCCTCATGGTCATGAACAGGATCAGCGCAAACCAGACAAGCGTAAAGAGGGCGGGTGCATCATTTCTCTTCCATATCAGGTACAGAATATACACAATGCCGCCAGCGACAAGGATCCACCCCCAGTTGAAGACCGAGACGGCACTTTCAAACTGCCAGGGCATCGCCTCCTGGATGGTGAGGGTTGTTTCACGCATCCCGATAACACTGCTAAATCGTCCATACCAGGCACCAAAAGCTTGAGGGAGGGCAAGATTACCAACGATCCAGGTGACCACACACAAACCCGCAAGGGACGCAGGGTACAAGTACCAGGGGCGATCTGCCAGATATCGCGAAATAGCATAGAGGAGGAGTGAGCCGATAATAACAAATAAGGCGAGCAGAACATTGCCAGCGTTGTAGCGGCCAAGTGAAAACCCGGTGTGAACCAGCCCAAAAGGGAGAAGGCCGATTATCACAACGAAAAATGTGACGGCATTTGTCACGACAAGATAATCTGACTCCTGCTTTCTGACATGATCCACAATCATCTGGATAAGGGTATAGACAGCTACGAGGAGGAGGAAGACAAGCATCGTCCCCATGTTATACATACCAAGGAGAAACGCAAAACCCGCAAGCCCCGGATAGATCAGGACAGGATCCTTCAGGCTCTGAAGATCTGTAAGGCGCACCCCGCTCTCCTTCAGCTTCATCATCGCGATGATAAAGCAGAGACAGAAGAGTGCCGAGAAGAGTGTCTCGGTGATATGGTGATCCACAAACGAGTACAGCGAGCGGTATGCATACTGGCCAGCAACAATCGTGATAAACCCGGCAGACACTAGTCCCGTCTTCCAGTCCACAAGCTTTGCACCAAGCCCATACATCACCGGGACCATCGCAACCGCCATCAGTGGTGGAAGGAACGAGGCGATATACATGATCTCCGGGCGGGTTGATGCCCCCGCAAGGAAGACCAGCACTACCGCAAGAAGCCGGAAGAGCGGGCCCCAGTAGATCACCTCACCCACCGGAAAATGCGACATCGGATCAAACCATGAATACGCCGGAAAGTCAAGCGCCATCTGTTCTATCTGGCGGAGACTGTACCAGGGATCGTTTCCGAGGAGATTAACCCAGTCATCGGTAACAATCCGGGAGATCGGGAGTGTCCGCAACCAGAATGTTATTATTGAGAAGGCGCCAAGACAGGCACCGATGATGCCGTACCGCAACATAGTATTCGTTATTGTAAATCGGGACTCCCTTGACATTGGAATATTATATACATCTATTAATGATAAATATATATCATTTGGGATTTGAAGAAGGAGTATATTGCTTAATAAAATTATAAATATATAAATTACATTTCAGTTTCCCATATTCGGGAATATTACAATCATCTCCATCATTATTTCTCCCAGATTCGCACATCCTTTCCAAGATTCAAGAGCCCCATGAAAAGATAGAATTGATTCAACACAAAAGCC
>QZAC01000164.1 GCA_003838065.1 Methanocalculus sp. MSAO_Arc2 | reverse complement strand
TTGCCTGCCATCGGGATGCCGCGGCGCATCAGGAGTTCGTTTCCGGTGCAGCAGAGGCCAACGAGGTTGATCCCCGAAGCACCGTAATGTTTTGCCAGCGTCAGGATCTCATCGCTTTCAGCTGCCTGCACGATCATCTCCGAGAGCATCGGGTTATGGCCATGCAGGGCGATGTTGACATGATCTTCTTTGAGGACACCGAGGTTGATTTGTGATTCGCAGGGAACGGGTGTTCCAAAGAGAATATCGGAAACTTCGGTTGCCATCATCGATCCTCCCCATCCGTCAGCAAGCGCAGTTCTGAGCCCCTGAACAAGTATGTTTGCATAATGGGCTCCGACACCCATCTGGATCCGGTGCATTGACTCAACTATTTCTCTATCCACACTTCGTGGAAGAATACCTGTTTCCCTCCAGATTTCATACGTGGCGTCAGGTGCCCTTCGGCAGAGCTCGATCTCACCTTTTATTGTTCCAAACTCTTCAAGGAAAGCAAGGGCGAGGTCATGGGCAACTTCGGTTGTCTCACGATCGATTGGTATGTTGTACTCTTCAGCAATTGCCATGAGTTTCTCTGGATCGGTGATTACATACCCGCTTGACTCCCCGCGCCCGACGAGCAGGAGGGTCTCAACGATCTCTCTGCCATGGTCTGAATGGGATGCAGCACCTGTTGCAAGCGTATCAAGGAGATTTCGTGCAACGATAAGATCCGCATCGGCACCACAGACTCCACGCTCCCGGTTGATGTCGGGCATGATCCGGCAGGGCCCCATTGTACAGCGGGCACATGAGACGCCGGTTACACACCATTTGCAATGCGGCTCCTGTATCTCGGCTCTGTCCCAGACGGTTTCGATACCTTCTTTCAGGCAGGTTTCGATCATCTTTTTTGCAAGCTCATCAATTGTCCGCTCCTGGATCTTTTCATTGATGACTTTTGGGTTCATGAGCGCCATCTTTGCCCGGTCAAGCTCGCAGGTCTCGATCCGATCGCCGATCAGCTGGGGTTTTTGCTTCTTCGCACCATCTGGCATTACCATCCACTCCAAAATGTGAGTAATCTCTCACATCCCTTCAAACACCATACTGATTCTTATAGATATCGGATGGGTGAATGCGATCTCCCATGATGCACAGCGGAGAGGTTTTTATTGGAGAATTATTAATTCTCTTAAAGGGCTTTAGAAAATAGTTTGCATAGGCCAGGGCCGGGACTCGAACCCGGGTCAAAGGATCCACAGTCCTATAGGATGTCCAGCTACCCTACCCTAGCATAAATGCTCTTTATTATTATGGGTAAAGCATCTTTAACCTAACGGAATTATCTCATTGCCGGTGTCTCGGTCCACCGCAACCAGGGTTCTCAAAAGGATATTAATACTCCTACTGCATTATAGAGTATCACTTTTCGGGAATTATTCAACATGTCACGGCTTTTAGGAGGGACTCTTCAGAGATGGCAAAGAACAATATCAGAACACCGATCGTCTGCGTACTTGGACATGTGGATCACGGGAAGACATCACTGCTGGATTTGATCAGGGGCTCGCGGGTTGTAGCTTCTGAAGCAGGAGCTATCACCCAGCATATCGGAGCAACCCTGATACCCATAGAGTCAATACAAAAAATGAGCGGGATCTCCAAAAAAACTGATATTCGTATACCAGGCCTCCTATTCATTGACACACCCGGCCACCGCGCCTTCACCACACTTCGCGCACGTGGTGGGGCACTTGCCGAGATTGCGATACTCGTTGTCGACATCAACGAGGGGTTTAAACAACAGACCCTGGAAGCCCTCCAGATACTGAAAAACAGCAAGACTCCGTTTGTCATCGCGGCAACCAAGGTAGACAGGATACCGGGGTGGCGGGTTCATGAGAACAAGCCGTTCCAGGAGACCTATGCCGGACAAAACGAGCGCGTTCAGGGGATCCTCGAGACCCGGTTGTATGAACTTGTCGGTTCGCTCTCTGACCTCGGGTTCAACTCGGAACGCTACGACCGCGTCCGTGATTTTTCAAGAAACATTGCCATTGTCCCGGTCTCGGGCATCACCGGGGAAGGTGTGCCTGATCTTCTGATGGTGATGATCGGCCTTGCCCAGCGGTACCTGACCGAATCGCTCAGGATCAGTGTCGATGGTCCCGGACAGGGGACGGTACTTGAGGTGAAAGAGGAGCGCGGCCTTGGGGTGACCCTGGATCTGATCCTGTATGATGGCACACTCTCGGTTGGTGATGAATGTGCAGTTGCCGGTTCAAGAGGGTGCATCGTGACAAAAATCAGATCTCTTTTAAAGCCAAGGCCCATGAAGGAGATTTTAATCGAAGAGAAGTTTGAACGGGTGAAGTCGGTGACTGCTGCAGCTGGAATCAAGGTATCTGCTCCAAACCTGGATGACGTGATATCAGGTTCCCCTCTCCGTGTCATAAAGGGGGACCGCCAGAAGATCATAGATGAAATCGAGGCCGAGATGCAGTCCGTAAACATCACCTTATCAGGCCTTGGAATAAGTATCAAGGCAGATACTATCGGGGCGCTTGAGGCACTCTCAAAGGAGCTGGAGGCCAAGGGGATCGATATCATGCGCGCGGATGTTGGCCCGGTGTCACGTCATGATATCATCGAGGTTGAGACAATGCGTGACCCTCTCCATAAAGCCATCCTCTGTTTTAATACTGATATCCTCCCTGATGCAGCCGAGATGCTGAAGGATCCCCGTTACTCTGATATCGCGGTCTTCTCGGAAAATATTATCTACCGTGTGATCGACGAGTATGTCGAGTGGCGGGATGAAGAAATCAGGCGGCGTGAGGCGCAGCAATTCGAGGCTGTTATCATGCCTGCCAAGATCCAGATCCTCCCTGACTGTATCTTCCGGCAGAGCGGCCCGGCGGTTGTCGGTGTCCGGGTTCTTGGAGGTCTCCTCCGCCCGAAGGTTGACTTGATGACAATGGATGGTCGCTTGGTAGGGACGCTCAAGATGATACAGGATAAAGGTGAAACGGTCAATGAGGCGAAGGAGGGAATGGAGGTGGCAGTTTCGATCGAGGGGCCGACTGTTGGGAGGCAGATAAACGTTGGTGATGTTCTCTATGTCATGATCCCTGAACGGCATGTTAAGGTGCTTGAACGTGAGATGCTTTCACATCTCAATATCAGTTCCCAGGAGGCGCTTTCAGAATATACCATGATCAGGAGAAAAGAGAGTCCCTTCTGGGGCAAGTAGTATTAACCGGGAGCGGCAAATAGTATGGGTACTTCTGATTCGGAATAGATACGAGGAGTTGTTTCAATTTGGTAGACTTTAAAATAGTAGTTTCTGACCCCAGAACAGGCCGCTCGTATAATACAGTGGCTACCGGGGGTGCGGCAGGTGCCTTTATCGGAAAGCCGATCTCATCGCAGATCGATGGTAATGCTATCGGCCTTGGCGGGTATACAGTTGAGATTACCGGCGGCAGTGACAGGACAGGTATTCCCGCACGCAAAGGTCTTCCGGGATCAGCCCGACGGAGGCTCCTTCTTGGAGGTGGAGTTGGTTTTCACCCGACAAAGGATGGTGAGCGGAGACGAAAGACCGTTCGCGGATCTGAGATAACAACAGAATTTGTTCAGGTAAATGTCAAAATTGTTGAATATGGCAATACTCCTCTTGATGAGATATTCGGTGTCAAAGAGGAGACAAAAGCCAATTAACCTTTTTTTGAATATTACGTCTCGATAGTATGTTCTTCTTTAGTTAGCTGATCGAACAGATCCTTTGTATACCTTCCATACGGAACCCGGTATCGCCGCGCGAGGATCGTAACTGCTGCCTCGGGCCTCAGTTTGCCGTGAAAGCAGTCCTGGATAATAGTATTCATTTCTGCATAGATCGATTTCTGGTCAATGCCTGTTTTTTGTGCAATATCTTCGACAACCTGTTCGATCGTGTCTTTTTTCCGAAAGATATCTGCAGAAGGCTTAAAACCTAGTGGGATGTCTACCCCGGCAGGATCGAACGTCGGAATCCATGTTCCATTACTCTTTGCTATCAGACCTTCTTTCTGTGCCAGCTCCAGGAGGTGCGCAGCCTGATCTTTATTCATCCATTTTCTGTCTATTGAGATGTAATAGATGAATTCTACCTTTTGAAGACGTTCTTTTCGGAGATGCTTGAAGGCTGCGGCAATAACTCTCTTCAGGCTCACTCAAGTACACCTTTAAGCATATTTTTCAAATCCAGCGAGTCGATCTCTCCTGATCTCCCCTGCTGGACGATGAAGCATTCTATACTGTTTCCTCTATCATCGATACGGAGCAGAAATGTATACTCAGCTGCAGGATAACGGCCTTCACCTTTGAGGAGGGTATCATTGATTCTCAATGTAAAGTCAGCGCGCTCACTTATTCCGGAGACAAACTCCGTGTCTGTTCTGACCGGCTCAAACCCGGTTTTTTCTGAGGCAATATCGACTTTCATTTCACGCTTAAAGAGTCCCATATCTGTTCTGAAGTTTGTCTGTTTCCCATTCATCCCGCAGATTGATGAAATTGCCCGGGAGAAGGGCACCGGATGATCAAATACAAGATCATAGCGATTTGGAAACTGGTAGGAGATGCGACGCATAATACTCGTATATGGGATGATACATGGCAAAAACTCTATCCCTTCATGCCATCTTTATGCGATAATAGAACTCTGGTCAGAGATACCACTTGTGGGGTATGAAAGCAATGGTTTTTTCACCTACCCAGAAATGAAGGCGTGGACATCCAGCTGTGAAGACCGGAATGATCTTGAGCAGTATACTACTTGCGAAAATGATCTCTCTTTGAACGGATCGAAAAAAGGTTGTATTGATTTATTCAATCAGGACTGCGTTTACTGTTCCGTCCTGCCCGGGACGGGAGATGATCTGGGCGCGCCCGATCTCTGTCCGGATGATTGCCCCTTTTGTAAGGAGATTTCTTCTGACATAGTTTGGGTTTGCTGTATTTGTCTCTACTTTTTCGATTAAAACCTTCTTTGTGATGCCAGTCTTTCTGTCAGAGACTGAGGCATGTTCGCATCGGAGTGCGCGCACCTTGCTGTTCCCTCCCCGTGTGCGGATGAGCCGGCGTCGGGTGGTTCCGATAATTGTTTCTGCTGGTGCTCTCCCGATTTCAAAGCGCTTCTTGCCATTGGCGTAGTGATATCGTCCGCCAGATGGCTTTCTTACTGATCGTCCTTGCCAGAGCATTGATTCTCCTCGTTATGAATGGCTTCGTGTGTGTGGGTTATCCCAGATGAAGTTCTCTATATTGTTACCTGCATACCCTATTTAAGTTTGGGTTGGCTGACACCACCGCTCATTCTGCAAGAATTGCATCAAGTAGCTCCTCTGTGCCTTCTCCAGTTTTAAGGTTCGTTCGAAATACAGGCATTTCTGGGTTGTATCTTCGGATATCCTTTTCCATCCGCACGAGATCTGATCCGATAAGCGGGGCCAGATCAACTTTGTTAATAATGGCGATATCCCCGCTCCGAAACATCATCGGGTGCTTATTGACGACATCATCACCTTCGGTTGAAGAGATGACGATGATCCTCTTTTCTGCACCGAGCTGAAAGTCTGTGGGACACACCATATTCCCGACGTTCTCGATGAAGAGGATGTCAATGTCGTCAAGCGGGAGGTGTTCAAGGCCATGTTGAACAAGATGTGCATCCAGATGACACTCTTTGCCTGTATTTGCATTGTATGCGGGAATACCTGTTCTGATGATACGCTGGAAGTCATCGTCACCATAGACATCGCCGGCTATGGCTCCTGGACGAAGTCCCCGTTTTAATAGAAGTGGCACCAGATTCTCTATGAGCGCAGTCTTTCCAGAGCCAATAGCTCCGAGCAGATCAAATGCCCTGACACCATGCTCCTGAAGGTGTTTGGCATTTGCATCAGCAAGACGGGTGTTCCCTTTGAATATGTCCTTCTCCATATGGACGTCGATATGATGCATATAGGTACTGGGCGTGATCTGTTTATAGGTTCATCGCGGATCTATTAGGTATGGGAAGTCGTCGGATCCTGTACCCCTGTTACTTTAACAGTGCCTGTACCCGTGCAGAAGGAAGAAGAGTCAGCATGAAGTATGCAGTGAAGTCCCCGAAAGTTCAGGAGATCGAACGCGCGGGACGCCGTCTTGGGATCACTGGCATCATCATTGAGCCGAACTCTCACCCCGCACACTGGTTCAGACGCGAAGGCCGCCTCATTCTCGAATGGGACGGAAGTAAAGAGGCAATCATTCGAAAAATAGCAAAAAAGATGGCTGAGAAAAAATGACGGGCATGTATGATTTCCACTGCCATACCACCCTTTCAGACGGTGATATGATCCCAATTGAGCTCATCAGGAGAATGTCTGTTCTTGGATATAGGACCGTTGCCATCTCTGATCACGTTGATGCGACCAATCTCAGCGAGGTTATCAGTGCTGTATGCCGGCTGAAGCATTCATCTTCACTGTTTGGTATCGATCTCCTCTGCGGTGTTGAGATCACACATGTCCCCCCTGAGGAGATATCTGGTATTGCAAGGGAAGCAAAAGAGCTTGGTGCTGATGTTGTCCTTGTTCATGGAGAAACCATTGTTGAGCCGGTGGCTCCGGGAACAAATGCTGTTGCTGTCCGGTCACCGGATGTGGATATCCTAGCACATCCGGGTCTGTTAGCCTATGAAGATGCCCTGGCAGCTGCTGAGCACGGTGTTTATCTTGAAATAACATCTCGAAACGGTCATAACAGGACCAACGGTCATCTGGTGCAGACTGCCCGGGATACCGGGTGCCAGCTCCTCGTCCAGTCAGATGCTCATGAACCGCGCGATCTGCTTGATCGGGATGCGCGATGGCTTGTCGCCCGTGGAGCCGGACTCACTCAGGCGGAGGCAGAACAGGTGCTCACCCTTAAAAGCGGCATGGTCAAAAGGTTATAATCCTTTTATAGTTTGTCGATACTTTTATATATTATTAATGGCAAATATGTTTATATAAAGTTTCCGAAATAGATTCGGATCTTACATTCGAGGATATAGTGAAGTTTGCAGGTAGAATACTTAGCATTTGTGGCCATCGCCTTTTGGTTGCAGAATGTGATGCAGGCCAGCTGCCTCCGCTTTTTGGTGATGTGGTGAACAGCCGCATGAAACCAGTTGGGCGGATCGTCGATCTATATGGAAATATCGCTTCACCCTATGCGACAATCGTCTGCCAGAATGATTGTCATGTTCGAGAAGGGGAGAAGCTCTACCTAAAAGAGAGGGTGAAAAATGCAGGAAATAGAAAAATTAAAAAAACTTAAATCTGAGCGTGAAGCACTGAAACAGCGACAGAAGGCTGTTGTTGTCGAAAAACAGAAACATGAGGAACATATCCAGACTGTCTGCCCTGAATGTGGGAGCAGGCAGCTGATTCATGATTATGAGCGTGCTGAGCTTGTCTGCCAGAGCTGTGGTCTGGTTCTTGATGACGATTTTATCGATCGTGGACCTGAATGGCGTGCATTTGACCATGATCAGCGGATGAAGCGTTCTCGTGTTGGTGCACCGATGACCTTTACCATACATGACAAAGGTCTCTCGACCATGATCGACTGGAGAAACCGCGACAGCTATGGCCGTGCCATCTCATCGAAGAACCGGGCTCAACTGTATCGTCTCAGGAAATGGCAGAGGCGGATCCGTGTCTCAAACGCAACAGAGCGCAACCTTGCATTTGCCCTTTCAGAACTTGATCGTATGGCATCGGCACTTGGTCTTCCACGGAATGTCCGTGAGACAGCAGCCGTCGTATACCGTGACGCCGTTGACAAGAATTTAATCCGTGGCCGATCGATCGAAGGGGTTGCCGCTGCCGCACTCTATGCGGCCTGCCGCCAGTGCAGTGTCCCACGGACGCTTGATGAGATTGCCGAGGTTTCCCGTGTGTCCAGAAAAGAGATAGGAAGGACCTACCGGTTCATTTCGCGTGAACTCGGGCTCAAGCTCCTCCCCACCTCCCCGATCGATTATGTCCCAAGGTTTTGTTCAGGCCTGACACTGAAGGGTGAGGTCCAGAGCCGTGCTGTAGAAATACTCCGCCAGGCAGGAGAGCGTGAACTCACAAGCGGCAGGGGCCCAACAGGTGTTGCTGCAGCTGCGATCTATATCAGCTCCATCCTCTCAGGTGAACGGCGGACACAGCGCGAGGTCGCAGAGGTTGCAGGTGTTACCGAGGTCACAATCCGGAATAGATATAAGGAACTGGCAGAGAAATTAGATATTGAGATAATTCTCTAATTTTTTTGCCCAGGGCTCGTAGATCAGGGGTAGATCGCAACGTTCGCAACGTTGAGGCCGCGGGTTCGAATCCCGCCGGGTCCATGTGTTCTGGTGAAAAAAGGCTTTTTTATATTTATATAATTTATTTTAAAAAAATAAGTAAAGGTGATATTAATTCTTATTGTCTGCGGACTTTTTTGGTGAAAGAGCATTTCTTCCGTCAATGAAAGCCCGTTCATTGATCGTGATTGTCTTTTCAGGGACGCACCGCCTGACACCCTCAAGGAGCGATTCAACTGAGAGGGGAATTGTATGGGAAGCTGCGCCAAGAAGTGCAATGTTAGCAGCTAGAGGGCTTCCGGCAGCAGCAGCAATTGATGTGGCGTCAATGATATCTCCCCGACCTTCTCCAAGCAGAGTGCTGATATCTCCGGCTGAAGGAGGTGTTTGATCTGAACTGAAGACCGATGTCGGGAGGATGAGCTGGCTGTTTGCAACCAGTACTCCGTCCTCTTTGAGATAGTGGCGATACCGGAGAGCCTCAAGGAGATCGAAGGCGATGAGCAGGTCTGCAGTTCCCGGCATAATAAGCGGGCCGAATGATCCGCCAATACGTATCTGGCTCTCAACAGACCCTCCCCGCTGGGCCATGCCATGCGTCTCGGCACCTCTTACACTTCTGCCCTCAAACAGGCATGCCTCGCCGAGAACGTTTGAGGCAAGGATCGTTCCCTGTCCACCTATACCGACGATCATGATATCAAAGCTTACGTTCATGCCTTCACCTCCCGCCGGATCGCACCCGTTGGGCAGATATCCGCACAGACGGCACATCCTACGCATAGGTCGTTGATCAACGCAGTTTCATCATGGAACTCGATTGCCGGGCATCCGTATTTAATGCAGAGCTGGCAGCCATTGCAGATTTCAGGATCAATCATATACCGTCGGCGCTTTACCCCCGCCCTTTTTGCAACGATGATACATGGCTGGCGGGCGATGATGACACGGACACCGGGCTGCTCCTTTGCCTTTTTCATCGTCTCGATCATGAGGGTGAGATCATAGGGATCCAGTGTTTCAATAAACGAGACTCCGCATGAGCGGCATATTGCTTCAAGGGAGAGTGGGGGGCTTTGCGTTCCGCATGCTGTTAATCCTGTATTAGGATTTGGCTGGTGGCCGGTCATCGCTGTGATCCGGTTGTCCAGGATGACAACGACAATATCTGCGCCGTTATACACTGCATTAATGAGCCCGGGAATACCTGTATGGAGGAAGGTTGAGTCCCCGATGGTGCAGACAACATCCCGCTCCTCTCCCGAGAGCTTGATCCCGCTTGCAATGGTGATGGATGCGCCCATGCAGATGGTAGTGTCAACAGCACCAAGTTGCAGCCCCAGGGTATAGCATCCGATGTCACTGGGGAAGATGCCGTCTTTGAAGACCTTCTTCATTGCATAGAAGGTGGAGCGGTGCAGGCAGCCCGCACACATGATTGGGGGTCTGACCGGGAGATTTTCTGCCGGCTGAACCGCTGGAAACGGGTTATCCTGTATGAAGCCCGCTTTTATGAGGGCGTTTCCAATGAGCGCCGGGGAGAATTCGCCTTCATGCGGGAGGTACCCGTTTTTCTTGCCATAGATCCTCTGGCCACATGCAACTTCCCTGATTGCGGTCTCGATGACCGGCATCAACTCCTCGATGACAAGGATCTCGGTATGAGCCTGGACGAATTCAAGGAGCCAGACATAATCGATTGGATATGCGCCGATACTGGCTAATGAGACATGTTCCGGGAGAACTTCCCGGGCATATGTTGCACATATTCCGCCTGCGATCACCGCCTTGTCCCCCCGGATCATCTGTGTATTAAAATTGCACTCAGAAAGCCGGTTTGTAATTTTTTCCTGTTTTTCGTTGAGTTCCTTATGATTAATCCGTGCATGGGCCGGGATGAACACGTACTGCTTTGGATTTTTTATGAAGGTGCCGATCCGGTGGTCCTGTGCTACCTCTCCAAGATTGACATCAGCTTTGCTGTGGCAAATCCTGGTTGTCGGTCGTACCATGACAGGGAGCCCAAACTCTTCAGAGAGCTCAAATGCCTGTATAATGGCATCATGTGCCTCCTGGATTCCCGGCGGATCGATACATGGGATCTTCGCAAAAGAAGCATATATCCGTGAATCCTGTTCGTTTTGGGAGCTATGTGCAAAAGGATCATCAGCAGCAAGGAGGACAAAGCCCCCGGTAACACCGGCATAACTGCTTGTCATCAGAGGGTCTGCAGCGACATTAACGCCTACATGTTTCATCGTGACAAGCGCGCGGCACCCGCACCAGGCAGCACCGAGTGCGTTTTCGAATGCGACCTTCTCGTTGATCGACCATTCGATATGGTATCCCGGGTTTTCCACCATTCTCAGGGTGTCGATAATTTCCGATGATGGTGTTCCGGGATATCCGCTGACAAAATCAACGCCTGCTTCCCTGCATGCGTGTGCAATTGCCATATTTCCAAGGAGATATTGTTTGGTCATGTTTTTCTCCGGCAAGCTCGATACTACACTTTTTTGTCTTCTCACCATAAATAACAAAACGTTCTGATTCTGTCATAACAATCCAAATACAAGATGTATTACGATCATTTTCGGCAATCATATTCCCTGGTTTCATAAGCATTTGAATGGGAAAGGAGTGCAAAGCTGTGATCATCCACATCCCGGATTTTTCCCATGGTGAATTGACAAGCTATAAATGTTGTAAATGAACATGTAATAAGGTAACATCAGGGCCCGTAGCATAGCCAGGTGGTGCGCTCGGCTGATAACCGAGAGGTCATGCGTTCGAATCGCATCGGGCCCACTTTCTTTTCCAGGTGAAAACTAATCCACATGCCTTATATTCTCTCACTATAGAGTACTCTTTATGGATTCGCGGCAACGTCTGGTCATTCTTATTGGTGGTATTGCTGTTGCAGGGTTATGGTTTATCGATACCTACCTTTCGCTCTTCGCCCTCCTGCTCACTGGCGTGCTCTTTATGGTGTTCTGGATCATGCAGGATTTCGCACATCTTCCAAATGTGGTCTGCTCTTTATCTGAGGATGCAAGGTCGGTGATTGTGAGAAATGCAGGGACTGCTCCTGCGACAAAAATACATGTTGATCTTGTTCCATTGGACATTGAGTTTGATGTACGGGAACTTGGTCCGGATGAGGAAGAGGAGTATAAACTTGAAAAAATGGTGAATAAGGTGAAGGCAGTTGTCAAATATAAAACAGCAGAAAGTGATTCTTTCATAACACGGTCATATTCTCTCTCTGCACTCGAAGGCGAATCATATGACCCTCTCAAGCCGATGATACCACTCTTTGAATGGAAAAAATAATATTAATTATCTTTTTTTTGCTGGATGAATGCAAGGGTTATCTCGAGGGCCTGTACAAGTTCCTCCTCCATGCTGCCATATTCCCTTACTGCATAGTAGAGCATGTAGATGATATCTGGCCCATACAGATCAATTGCCTCTTCTGGCGTCAGATGATTAAGGTAACTGTCGATAATAAATCCATCATCTGAATACATCAGCTCGGCAATTGATCCATCTTCACTCAGCACGCAGAACTGTTTGACAACTCTTTTGTTGATGTCATCTGGTCGAAAAGGAACAGGTTCGTCAGTTCGTCCTAAAACAATCATCTTTGAATTATAATGAACAGTATTATAGAGTTCTCCCTTAGCATCCTGTTTGCTCTTCTCAAGGAAGACGTTACCAAGGCTTCCGACGAGTGGTGCGGCGAGAGCTGCCATCTTGGAGAGCAGGCTGGACAGATCTGATCTGATTGCAGAATCAAGCTCTTCTTTTCTCTTACCAAACTCCTGTATCGTCTCGGTAAGACGAATAAATCCTTCTTCGATTATCTGATCCATTTTCTCCCTCTATCTTATTACCTGTACTCCTGTTGTTATTGCTCTTCTGGTTGTAGACATTATGGTATGTGGAGAATTCTTATTGTCGTGGGTTATAAACAGTTGATGACGTCTGCATGATTGCCGGGCATGGCAGGTGAATGGGATAATGTATCGTAGTGGGAAAATATAATTGATGGATAATCTAGACGATCTCAACAAGGGTTATTTCAAACGTCAGTTCCTCTCCTGCAAGGGGGTGGTTCATATCAATAATAACGATGGTTTCATTTACTGATGTTATGTGACCCTGTGCCATCCTACCATCTTCGGTTGAAAACGAAATTGTATATCCTACTTCAGGAACGTCATCTTCTGCAAATAAATCCCGATTAATCGGAATGACCATATCCTCATAATAAGGCCCGTATGCGTTAGTATAGGGTATGGTCACCGTCTGCTTTTCACCAACACTCATCCCCCGTACTGCGTCTTCAAAACCGGAAATGACCTGTTGTGATCCTATAGTAAACTCCAGTGGATCCCGCTCCAGAGAACTGTCGAAGATACTTCCGTCAGAGAGTGTTCCTGTGTAGTGTACCTTTACAGTATCGCCGTCGCCAGCTGCTTGTACGCCAGCACAACCTGCAATAAGGAGAAATGCCGCAAGGATTGCGATCAGGCCTGTTGCTCTGAATATCTGCCTATTCATTGAATTATCATCAGCTTCGTGATACAAAAAAGTATGGATTGAAATTGAATTTTCTCTCTCTTTTTTCGAAAACTAAATGTTTAAAGCCTCTTGTTTACTTCATCCCAATTCACGAGGTTCCAGAATGCTGAAATAAATGCTGCCCGATCATTCTTATAATCGATATAATACGCATGCTCGAAGAGGTCCAGCACCAGGAGGATTGGACATGCCGGGAATACATTTGTGTTGTGCTTTTCGATCTGCATGATCTGAAGCCTTCCTGTCAGTGGGCACCTTGTAAGGGCGGCCCATCCTGAGCCCTCTACAGTTGCTGCTGCCTGGGTAAACTCCTTTTTAAATCGTTCAAAAGTTACGAATTCAGATTTGATCAGATCAGATATCGCTCCTGTTGGCTCGCCACCGCCTCCTGAGCCGGCCGGTGCAAGGTTGCTCCAGAAGAGTGAATGGAGATAATGGCCTCCGAAGTTCCATGATAGATCTTTCAATACAGCTTTTATATTGAGATCGGCCCCCTGTTTTCGTGCCTCTTCAAGTGCAGTCAGGTTGGTGTTGGCACCGTTCACATATGCCATGTGGTGTTTGTCATGGTGTATAGTGAGCTGTTCCTCTGAGATATACGGCTCAAGTGCACCTGCTGCATAGGGCAGTGGTGGCAGTGTGTATGTATTTTTTCCTTCCATCGTACAATCACTCCAGTTATCTGATTCACCTTCACAAAATTGTGAGGTTTTCCGGAGCGGGCAGGTTGCCTGACCCTCTCCGTTATCCTTTCATAAATCTTTCTGGCACTTTAAGATTATGGATAGGGCATTATCAAAACTGATCTCAATCCTATGAATGGAGCAGATACGTTACCCCCGAATAACCAGATATGCAAATTGGATCTGTCCATAGCACTTGCTATGATGGCCATGGCCTGCTTGTGAAACCTCATTGAACGTGCTTTCGACAGTTATATTCTCGAGGACTGTCGTATCGCCAGAGCCACCAATTACAGGCGATACCAATTGTCTGTATATACTTCCCCGATTAAGAAAGTCTGTTCACTTTCCAGCGAATAAATTCTTAATTTTTGCCAAAATTCCCTCGCTTTTTTCTTCGCGAGGAGGTTCAGGTGCCGCCTCCGGCTTTGGTGCTTCTGCTGGTTGCGCTGCTTGTGCAGCGGGTTCCTTCTTTACCATGACGCCCCGTTCCCACTCCACTCCACTGAGATTTGCACCGAATAGATCTGCATTATTAAGAATCGCTCCGGCAAGATTTGCTCCATAGAGGTTTGCTCTTGACAGTCTGGCACCGGTAAGATCTGCATTCGTGAGGTTTGCCTCAATGAGCTCGGCTTCTGCAAGATTAACGCCGATAAGCGTCATTCCTGCAAGGTTTGCCCGTATGAGGGTTGCTCGCGCTCCTTCTCTCCCACTGGTCGCAATCCAGCGGTCATGTTTCTGAAGAATACTACTCAGTTCTTCCTTGCTGATGTTTTTCATCAATGGTTGCTTTTCCTCTTTCAGACTATTAATGTATTGTTTTGATCTGTGCTTGATCTGAATATCCGGTTTGAAGGGAATTAGAAGGATGAAAAGGCAAAAGAAGAATCCATCAAAAAGATGGGCTCGCTGAGATTCGAACTCAGGACCTCCGCCATGTCAAGGCGACGTCATAACCGGCTAGACCACGAGCCCCTTCGTCTTCGACCTAAGATATTGGTTTTTGCAATATAAAATAATTGGTTTTCCCCCAAACAAAATTCTCTTCAGAGAGGGCTTCAGAGCCGTACAAAGGTTGCAGAGAGAATGCCAGAAACTGACCGCATCTCATCCATAACGCTTTCGGGAACATCGGAGTCTACATTGAGAACCATAAGCGCCTCTTCACCGGCTTTCACCCTGCTGTCCTGCATTCCGGCAATATTAATCTCGTGCTTTCCAAGAACCGTTGCAGCAGGTCCAATGACACCGGGACGGTCGATATGGCGGGATAAAATAATGGATCCCTCTGGAAGAAGATCCATTGTAAACTGTCCTATGGCAACGATCCGTACTCTGCTTTTACCAAAGACTGACCCACTGATAGTTTCCTCACCTGTCTTTGTTTTGATGGTGAGAGTGATCATATTCCGATAACCTGGTGAATCCTCTGTTGTGGTCTCGGCAATTATGATCCCTCGTTCACGGGCCACGAACTCAGCATTCACAATATTGACCGGCCGCTGGAGGATCGGGTCCAAAATCCCCTTGATCGCCATCCGGGTGATGAACTTGAGATTTTGCCGCATTTCAATAATATCTCCGGCATACGTTATCTCAACCCTTGTTATTGCACCCGGCACTACCTGCGATGCAAGCCGCCCCATCTTCTCGGAAAGGCGTGCATACGGCTCGATCGTCTCCTGCAGTTCTGTTGGGATCATTGGTGCGTTCACCACATATTTTGCCGCGCCACCCTTCAGTACATCGATGCATTGGTGTGCAATCGATATTGCAACGTTTTTTTGTGCTTCAACGGTGCTTGCCCCAAGATGTGGTGTGACAATGACATTATCGATGGTAAGTAATGGGGAGTTTATCGGGGGTTCTTCTTCAAAGACATCCAGTGCAGCACCGGCAACCTTTCCACTTGACACAGCGTCCGCGAGTGCATCTTCATCAACAATACCTCCCCGCGCACAGTTTATGATCCGGACACCATCTTTCATTGTTGCAATCGTTTTCTCATTGATCAGGTGTGTTGTTTCTTTGATCAAAGGAGTATGCACGGTAATGATATCTGCAATCCTGAAGAGTTCTTCGACACTTACCATCTCAACACCAAACTGTGACCCTCGTTCAGGAGTGATGAAGGGGTCATATGCAACGATCCGCATATTGAATGACTGGGCCCGTTTTGCCACCTCACGTCCGATTCTGCCAAAACCCACGATACCGAGAACTTTTTCATTCATCTCAACGCCCATGAACTTCGAACGCTTCCACTCTCCCTTCTTTAATGAGATATTTGCAGACGGAATCATGCGTGCCAGGGCGAGCATCATCGCCATAGTATGTTCGGTTGCAGCCAATGTATTGCCTTCAGGCGCGTTTGCAACAATGATACCTTTTCGTGTTGCGGCATCTGTATCGATATTGTCAACACCCGCACCAGCCCGGCCGATGTATTTCATCTTTGCTGCTGCCTCTATTACCCGCTCTGTTACCTCGGTTCCGGATCTGACGATGAGCGCGTCATATTTTCCAATGATTTCAACCAGCTCATCCTCGGAGAGTCCGGCTTTCTCATCGACATTGCAGAACCCTCGCAGTATCTCTATGCCTTCTTCTGCCAGCGGATCACTGACAAGGACGTTATATTTCATAAGAAACCAGGTACCTGTATAGGCTTCCTGCATAATCATGGTTGTTCTTTGAGAGGGGGATTTGATAAAAAACCTTCACCCTGTTTTATGTATCAGTGGGTTGATTCATACCTGAGAAAGCTATGAAAGACGCTCCAGATATTCTCTGGCTTGAGGAGATCAGGAAGGATGATATCCTTTCAGTGGGAGGCAAAGGAGCCTCGCTTGGTGAGATGGCCTCCATCGGTCTTCCGGTACCTCAGGCATTTGTTGTTACCGCGCAGGCATTCAGGCACTTCCTTGTTGAAACAGGGCTTGAAGATTCGCTCTATTCAATTCTCGAAGGCCTTGATGTCGATGAAAATAATGCTCTTGAATCTGCAGCCGGAAAGGCAAAAGATCTCATACTCTCCGTTCCGATGCCAGGCTATCTGGTTGAAGAGATCCGTTCAGCTTATGAGAGCCTGGGATCTGATGCCATTGTTGCAGTCAGGTCGAGCGCCACAGCCGAAGATCTCCCTGATGCGAGCTTTGCAGGCCAGCAGGAAACATTCCTGAATGTTATGGGTGCAGATGATGTCATTGAAGCGGTTCAGAAATGCTGGGCATCGCTCTATGGAGCACGTGCGATCTATTACCGTTCGAAGCAGGGGTTTGATGATCGGAGTGTTAATATTGCCGTTGTTGTCCAGGAACTCATCTTCTCAGAAAAAGCAGGTGTTCTTTTTACGTCTCATCCAGTGACCGGAGAGCCGCTCTCGATCATCGAGGCTTCCTTTGGTCTTGGTGAATCGGTTGTGTCTGGATCGGTCTCTCCTGATAACTACGTCTTTGATCATACCAAACAAAAGATCATTGACTCAAACATTGCCTGCAAAGAGATCGAGATTATACCAGATGGCAAGAAAGGAACAAAGGAGGTGCCTGTTCCCGAAGAGAGGAAAAATGAACGTGTACTTTCAGCTGATGAGGTTGCACGGCTGGCTTCCCTCGGCAAACTCTCCGAGGATCACTACGGCGTGCCGCAGGATATCGAATGGGGGATCGTCGGAGAAGAGATCTTTATTCTCCAGTCGAGGCCGGTGACAACGATAAAAGCTCACTCTGGTGTTGCGGAGACAAAAACATTATCCGGATCGGGTAAGGTTCTGCTTGAAGGTCAGGGTGCATCTCCGGGTATTGCAACGGGAAGGGTGGCAATCATCACCCATGTAAAAGATTCAGGATCTGTCCAGGAAGGAGATATTCTGGTTGCAAAGATGACCAACCCTGATATGGTACCTGCGATGAGAAGAGTGAGTGGAATCATTACTGACGAAGGCGGTATGACATGCCATGCAGCAATCGTATCACGGGAACTTGGTACACCGGCAGTTGTCGGGACAAAAAAGGCAACATCAACCCTGAAGAATGGTCAAATCGTTACGATCGACGGTGATAAAGGCATTATATACGAAGGAAAGGTACAGAAACGACAGGAGACCCAATCTGCTGAGATGCAGGCAGGATCTGCCCCCACTGTCACAGCCACCCTTATCAAAGTGAATGTCTCGCTCCCTGAGGCTGCCCAGAGAGCTGCGGCTACCGGTGCAGATGGTGTTGGACTCCTCAGGATAGAACACCTGATCCTCGGGATGAACAGAACCCCACAGTGGTTCATTGAACACAACCGTGAGGAAGAGTTTATAAATGAGCTCTATGACGGAATCAGGATCATCCTGGATGCCTTCCCGGAAAAACCCGTGTGGGTCCGGACACTCGACGCACCAACTGACGAATTCCGGAATATGGAAGGTGGTGAGGATGAGCCAATCGAACATAATCCGATGCTTGGGTGGCGCGGAATCCGCCGGGATCTTAGTGTTCCTGAACAGTTTCGACTTCAGATCGAAGCATTCAAACGTCTCTGGAAGGCTGGGTATGATAACCTCGGCCTCATGCTCCCGCTCGTAAACCATCCCCGTGAGTTTATTCAGGCAAAAGCCCTGCTCAGGGAATGGGGAGTTGATGTTGATTCGGTCACCCTTGGTATCATGGTGGAAGTACCCTCCTCTGCTATCCTGATTGATGACTTTATTAAAGCCGGTATCAATTTTGCCTCATTCGGCACAAACGATCTCGTCCAGTATACCCTTGCTGTTGACCGCAATAATGAATATGTGGCATCGATGTACGAACCGACCCATCCGGCGGTCCTGAAACTGATTGATTTTGCAATACAGAGATGCCGTGAGGCGGGCGTTGAGTGTTCAATCTGCGGACAGGCGGGATCTGACCCGAAAATGGTAGCCTGGCTGGTTGAACATGGCATCAGGAGCGTCTCAGCAAACATCGATGCGGTAGCAAAAATTCGTGAGGCCGCTGCCAGAACCGAACAGCGCATGATTCTGGACAGGGCATATGCAAAGGGTGGCAATGAAGAATACCGGCTCTTCTGAGGAGGAGGTCTTCTCTTATCTCTCTTCCGTCCGAAGAGAAGATCTGGAGTACACCTCCATTCTCTCCTCGATGTGCACCCCACCTCACCCGGTTGCAGTACGTGCCCATATGCAGTTCATCGAGACAAATCTTGGTGATCCCGGTCTCTTCCCGGGGACTATGAAGCTTGAGGATGAACTTATCAGCATACTTGGAGAACTCCTCAACCATCCGGGTGCAGGTGGGTATGCGACATCAGGTGGGACTGAATCAAATATCCAGGCACTCAGGATTGCAGAGAAGCTGAAGAAAGTCAAATCTCCAAATGTCGTAATTCCTGCATCTGCGCATTTTTCTTTTGATAAAGCATGTGATATGCTCGGTCTTGAGATGCGTTCTGTCCCTCTTGATGGACAGTTTCGGATGGATCCGGATTCTGTGAATGAAGCCATTGATAAGAAGACTGTTGCTATTGTCGGCGTTGTTGGGACAACAGAGTATGGAATGATCGATCCAATCGTAGAAATAGGAAAGATTGCAGATGATGCAGGTATCTTCTTCCATGTTGATGCCGCCTTTGGTGGCCTTGTTGCGCCATTTCTGGATGATGTCCTACCCTGGGATTTTTCCGTTCCTTCTGTATCAAGTGTGTCAGTTGATCCGCATAAGATGGGTATGAGCACCATTCCATGCGGTGCACTTCTTCTCCGTGACTCCTCGGCGTTTGGCTGCCTCAATGTTGATACCCCGTACCTGACAGTGAAGAAGGAGTGTACACTGGCCGGGACCAGGCCAGGTGCCCCTGTGGCAGGTGCCTATGCTGTTTTCAGGTACCTCGGGCGTGAGGGTCTCTCTGCAATTGTCTCCGGATGCATGGAGAATACCCGCAGGCTTATCGAGGGAATGGAGGCGTTTGGTTATTCCCGTGCCGTAACGCCTGATGTCAACGTTGCTACATTTGACTGCCCAAAAACACCACAAAGATGGTGCGTATCCCGTACCCGCAAGGGGCATATGCGTATTGTACTGATGCCTCATGTTACGCGGGACATTGTTGAATCATTCATCCATACAATTGGTGAACAAGATGCTTGAAGTGCTCAAAAAATCCCTTCAGATCTGCCCGCTCGTGCAGCGGGGGGAATATACGTATTTTATCCACCCTATCACTGACGGGATCCCGCTGGTTGAACCCGCTCTTCTCAGAGATGTCGCCTGTTCGCTCTTCAAGGCGGTGGACTTTGCAGGTGTGAATAAACTTGTTGTGACTGAAGCGATGGGGATTCATATCGGGACTGTCATTTCCCTGATGACCGACATCCCCTACACCATTGTCAGAAAAAGGGAGTATAAACTTCCTGGTGAAGTGGTGATCGGCCAGGAGACAGGATATTCACAAGGTGCGCTCTATCTCAACAGCATATTCGATGGCGACCGTGTGGTGATCGTTGATGACGTCATCAGTACCGGTGGAACGATTCGTGCCCTTGTTCCCGCGATAGAATCGACCGGTGCCGTGATATCGGACATCTGTTTTGTTATTAATCGGGGCAACCCGGATATCGGGAGGCCATATAAGTCCCTGGTCACGATTAGTGTCGATGAAGACGGCGTTCATGTCCTTGATTCATATTTCTGAAGTGATAGAAAGGATTCGATCTTTTCCTGTCCGTAAGGTTGCCCTTCAGGCACCAGAAGGATTAAAACGCGAACTCCCACGTCTTGCACAGGCCCTCAGGAGCCAGGGATATGACGTTATTATCTCGGGAGATCCCTGTTATGGTGCATGCGATCTTGCCCTTGATACCCTGGATTATGCAGATATTCTTGTTCATTTCGGCCACACGCCGCTCATGAACCACCCAAAAGTATTATTTGAACCGGTCATTCTGGACGTGCATATTCCACCGCTCGATCAGGCCATATCGCTTCTGACTGGCCCAAACATTGGTCTCATATCAACAGCCCAGCATGCAAGAGTTCTTCCCCGGCTGGCAGAAGAGCTTGAAAGACATGGTTTTTCTCCCGTGATTGCACCACCTTCCCCACGCACCCCTCTTCCCGGCCAGGTGCTCGGGTGCACCTATACTGCGGCACGAGCAAGCAAGGCAGATGAGCTCCTCTATTTTGGAACCGGAGTATTTCATGCGATTGGTTCTGGCATTGCGGCCGGTGTGCCGGTTGTTGCCCTTGATCCCTTTTCAGGTAAGGCGGATTTGATCAAAACCGATCGCCTCCTCCGCAGGCGGTTTGGGATCATTGAAAAGGCGCGATCTGCAGACCGGTTTGGGATCATTATCTCACAGAAATGCGGGCAGAACAGGTCTGCCCTTGCAGAACATCTCCTCTCACTCAATACAGGTGCGGTACCTGTCCTCCTCCGTGAGGTGACGTCCGATCAGCTGCAGAATCTTGGGTTTCCCTGTTATGTCAACACCGCCTGCCCCAGGCTTGCTCTTGACGACCAGATCAGGTTTCCTGTCCCGGTCCTCTCACCAATTGAATTTGAAATCCTATGCAAAACGCGGTCATGGGATGAGTATGAAGTCGATGAGATCATTCTATGAAACTCCGAACTCTTGAGATGACACTTGAACGGGTGAAAGGGGTGCCGGATCCAGATCTCGGACTGGAACAGTATATGACACCCGCACCCCTGGCAGCACGCCTCCTTTATGATGCATATCTTGCAGGTGACATCAAGGGGTGCGGCGTCTGCGATCTTGGATGCGGAAGTGGGATCCTTGCGATTGGTGCAGCCCTTCTTGGCGCATCGCATGTGGTCGGGATCGATTCTGATGAGCGCATCATCAAAATCGCCAGAGAAAATGGAGAAAAACTCTCTGTTGAATGTACGTTTCTCGCTGGAGATCTGTTGGGTTTTGATCATGCGTGTGATACTGTCATCATGAACCCGCCATTTGGTGCGCAGAGAGAACATGCGGATCGGCCTTTCATTGATGCCGCGCTGAGAATCGCTCCTGTCGCCTATGGAATCTTTAATACGGGATCCATTCCGTTTCTCTCCTCATATATAAAAGGCCGGGCAGTTATTGTGGGGGTTGTTTCTGCTCTCTTCCCTATGAAACGATCGTTTTCATTTCATACACGGGATGTCCTTGAGATCCCTGTTGAGATTGTCTGTATGAGGCGAATCTGAATGAAAATTCCCCGCAGTATCCTTGGCTATACTACGGGACATATTGTCATCGATCTCTACAGCCCGGTGATCCCGGCACTCATTCCTCTCCTTGTTCTCTATCCGGGGATAGGGTACTTCCTTGCCGGTCTGCTGGTGAGTGTTTTTCAGGTGACTTCGTCACTTTTCCAGCCGGTTGTCGGGTGGCTCTCGGACCGTTCAGGCTGGTCAGCACCGATCTGGATCTGCATCCTGGCAAGTGCCGTCTGTATCGGCCTCTATGGTGTGGTGCAGAACTACTATCTCCTTCTCTTCTTTGCCGCAGGCGCGGGCCTTTCGCATGCCCTGTTTCATCCCTCCGCCCTGATGCAGGTACATGGTGAAACAACACATCAGAACCGGGGTTCGCTTACCTCAATCTTTGTGACCGGAGGAAACCTTGGTTTTGCAATAGGCCCGGTGATTGTTGGCATCTTGATAGGATTGGGCGGGATCTCTGCACTTACATTGATAGCGATTCCGGGCATCATTATGGCGGCATATCTCTATCATATGTCGAAAAACACTGCAAAACCAGCGGTACCTGAAAAAGTCGCTGCCAGCAGGATGCCGATCCCGTTTGCCCCGGTCTCCCTGATCGTCACCATTGCTGCGCTGCGTTCCTGGGTGATCATGGCGTCAGTTGCCTTTTTCCCTGCATTTTTGATCGCCACAATGGGGACATCGCTTGTCTTTGCAAATGCGATGCTGACCCTGATGCTCCTTGCAGGTGTTTGCGGCCAGGTTACCGGCGGCTTCCTTTCTGACCGTTTTGGCAGAAAAGAGGTGACAATACTCGGTCTTTTTGCCTGTTTACCTCCCTACATTCTCTTCTTCCAGACAACCGGCTGGGTGATGCTTCTTCTGATGGTGGTGATTGGATACCTTATCTGGTCAACCTTTTCCGTAACGGTGACGATGGCACAGGAGTATCTCCCTGACAGGGTTGGTCTTGCATCGGGGCTTCTCCTTGGTTTTTCGCTCGGTGCCGGTGGTCTTGGTGTTTCAGTTGTGGGTATCGCAGCTGATTACCTGTCATTGTATACTGCGCTTTTCGGCCTTGCCATCCCGCTGACAATTGCAGCACTCCTGTCGCTTGCCCTTCCCGGATCCCATCAGTCTGAGACCTGATCAACTGATCTCGTAAAGAGTTCCCATCCCTCTGAGCGCGACGCCGACTCCATAATACATTTCACTGAGAAGAACAATTCCTTCCTGATCCAATGCTTTCGGGTATGAAACGGTACGGCCAGATTGCAGATATTCTGGTAAAGCACGGTTTTGGCATCGTAGTTGATGAGCTCTTTTTAAGCCGGCCACGGCGGGGGTATTTCAGGAGAGGGCGGCCAGAGGATTTGGAACTATCTGCCTATGAACGGATTCGACGTGCAATCGAGGAACTCGGCCCCACATTTATCAAGTTTGGCCAGATTATGAGTACCAGGCGTGAACTCTTCCCGCCTGAGTTGATCAACGAACTGTGTAAACTCCAGGATCAGGTACCACCGCTTCTCTTCTCAGAAATCCGCCATGTTCTCGATGAAGCGATCCCGGGTTGGGAGGAACAATTTGCCCACATCGATCCGCTTCCGATCGCCGCTGCATCGCTATCCCAGGTGCATAAAGGTGTACTTGCCGATGGAAAAGTCGTGGCAGTCAAGATCCAGCGTCCTGGCATTGAAGAGGAGATCGAAACCGATCTTCTCATCCTTACATCGCTTGCAGAAAGGATCGAATCAGTATTCCCTACTTCTCATGTCTTCAACCCGACCGGGCTTGTCCGTGAGTTTTCTGCTCAGATCAGAAAAGAACTTGACTTCACCCGTGATGGGAAGAATGCCGAACGTATCAGAAGGAATATGGCATCCATAGAGGGTGTACGGGTCCCACAGATCTACTGGCAGGTATCTTCACGCCGGGTACTGACGATGGAGTATATTACCGGCGTCAGGATCGATGATGTCGATGCTATTTGCAGGATGGGTTTTATTCCAGGGGAGATAGCAGAACGTGGATTCAAGGCGTACCTCAAACAGATCATGGTCGATGGTTTTTTCCATGGTGATCCGCACCCGGGCAATCTGGTCATTATGCCGGATGGAAATCTCGCATTTCTTGATTTTGGGATCTGCATGGTGCTCAGGCCACAACGGCGTGATACCTTCATCAGGCTCATGTCGGGGATTGTCCAGACTGATGTGGATGAATGCCTGATTGCATTCTCCGATCTTGGTATTTCGATTGCGAGTGAAGATAAGGAATTATTCCGCGATGATCTCTATCTGCTGCTTCTTGATTATGCAGAATATGAAGTACAGCAGTATGATTTTTCGAAGATGACAATAGAACTCTCCGAAATCCTGAGGAAATACAATATGCGTGTACCCGGAGAGCTGATGCGGCTTTTAAAGGTGATTGGCATGGTCGGGGATATTGCCCTTGCACTTGATCCAGCGTTTTGCTTTAGCACCCGGGCGCGCCCCTATCTTGCCGATCTCATGAGGGAGAAGTATTTCTCAACTGAAGCGATACGAGACGAGATTCGTGTGGGTATTCATTCCATCCGCTCTCTCATGCGGATCCCCGAACAGATGAATGCTGCACTCAGCAGGGTGAGTGAAGGGAGGATCAGAATAGATATTATTGCAGAAGATATCAAAAGGCTAAAGGAGACAATGGATAGGTCGACTGACCGTATTATGGTTGGGCTTATTACGTCAGCGATTGTGGTTGGGTCCTCACTCCTCCTGCTTGCTGCAGACTATACGGTTCCCTATGTGTATATCATTGCACTTGCCGGGTATGGTATTGCAGCTCTGGTTGGGTTATACGCCGTTTTCCATGCATTTTTCTTGGCCCGGCGTTCGTCGTATCGCAACCGATGAAGCGCTTCTAACCCCCATTTTCAATAAAAAAGAGGTTGCAATGGCAGTGCCCGTCTGCTGTGACCTCATCGCGGTGATAGATGCATGGGCATATGATCTTCATGTCTGCCTCGGGATCTCCAATCATGATCCGGCATGGACAATAACGCTGGCCTTTCTTTATCTGGTTCCTGGCAAGGCCCCGGATCACAACTCTGAGCTGATCAGAATTCGGGTTGAGTACCCATCCATTCTCTTCTGCATATTGCTTTGCCCATGAGAGGATCTCGGCACTCTTTGTCTTCATACATGTGAGATCGTCATCACTGGATAATAAAAGATCTGGTTGATGCAGCTTCTTATTCTCTGAAGAAAAGGTTGCAGTGACACTTTCCCTCTTTTTCGATCTCGTCTATGTGGTGGATGCAGGGGCAGATGATCTTCTCATCGATATCCGGATCTTTTGTCATGATACGGCACGGGCAGTACCGTTCACCATGCCGGGTCAACTTCCGGGCAAGCCCCCGGATGACCGCGTCAAGCTGTTTTGCATCAGGATTCAATATCCAACCCATTTTCCTGGCATAACGTTCTGCCCAGTCCCGGATAAGCCTCGCCGCTTCAAGTTCATCCATGTGTATCTTCCTTTTATGACTCTTCAGTATAAGCGATCATCGAATCAAAGATCTTCTTTCCATCAGTGGACCCGAGTATAGCTTCTGATGCGCGTTCGGGATGGGGCATCATAACCAGGACATTTTCATTTTCAGAGAGGATGCCGGTGATATTTCCAGCAGATCCGTTTGGATTTGAGCTCCCGGTCACTTCTCCATGTTCATCGCAGAAACGAAATGCAATCCTGTCTTTTTCTTCAAGCGGTCTGATATCGCTGTTTGGTGCAATATACCGCCCCTCTTTATGTGCGATCGGGATTTTGACCACCTCTCCGTGTGTATAGAAACGGGTGAATGGCGAGGAGGTATTTTCGACCCTGAGGTATGCCGGACGGCATATGAACTTCGGGTAGGCATTGGTGGTGAATATTCCCGGAATCAACCCGCTTTCGGCTGCGATCTGGGCACCATTGCAGATCCCAAGAACAAGGACACCTTTACCTGCCGCCCGGATGAGATCTGCCATAACCGGTGTGCGTGCTGCGATTGCTCCTGCGCGGAGATAATCGCCATAACTGAACCCTCCAGGGAGTATGATTGCATCATAGTGGCGCCTGATCCCATCTTTGTACCATATGAGATCGACATCTGCACCGCAGACGTCTTCCACGATATATGCAACATCATGGTCACAGTTGCTGCCACCAAACTGGATAACTGCTGAACGCATCAGGCGACCTCTATCTCATAGTGATGGATCACCGGGTTTGCAAGGAGCCGCTCGGTTATTGAAAGAGCTATTTCCCTTGCTGATTCTTTGTTCTCGGCATCGAGTGTGATCCTGAACTGATCTGCGGTTACGAGACGGTCTGTTACGTACCCAAGGTGCAATATCGCCTGCCGGATCGCTTCTGCTTCAGGGTTGAGCATCCCTTCTTTTAAGGTAATGGTGATGACTACTTCGAATTTCATAATGACTCGTTCCCGGTGATCCGGGCTGATACCGCCCGGTATGCTTCCATAACGTCCCCTTTTCCAAACCGGTAGACGTCTTTGTCAAGGGATGTGTTTGTGCCCATTTCCCAGAGCCTCATTGAGTCCATGCTGATCTCGTCGCCGAGCAGGATATCCTCCTCATATTTCCCAAACTCAAGTTTGAAGTCAACAAGATCGATTTCAATTGTGCTGAAATATGCCTTCAGTACCTCATTGACCCTGAGCGCGGTTTCTTTCACGGTTTTTATCTCGTCAGGTGTCAGGAGGCCAAGTGCGACGATAATATCATCGTTGACCATCGGGTCATTTCTAAAATCATCTTTGTAGTCAATAACAATGATGGGCGGGTAAAAGATCTGCCCCTCGGTGAACGGAAAATTTCTCACGATCGATCCAGCGGCTTTGTTCCTGACAATCACCTCAAGCGGTATCATATCGAGCCTTTTGACCCGCATCGTTGTCGGATCTTCCATCCGGATAAAATGTGTCTGTATTCCTTTTTCTTCGAGGAGCTGGAAGAGGACTGCTGAAACCCTGGCGTTTGAGGCACCCTTACCCTGCAGCCGGTCTTTCTTGCCACCGTCAAATGCGGTGATATCGTCCCGAAAGGATACGATTAGCTCATCAGGTTGTTCTGAAAGAAAGATTGTCTTTGCCTTTCCACTATAGAGAACTTCACCATGGATCATAGGTACTGCTCCTGTATGTGTTTGTTGAGCTTCATGATAAGTAATGTGAGTTCCGGTTCAAACCACCCTCTCCGGATGAACTGCGGATAAATGCAGAGCCGCTCGCGTAGCGTGTATCCTGCTGCAATCTCTTTCAGGCGGCTGATCTCTGGCCAGGGGTGTTCCGGATTTATGTAGTCTTCAGTCACAGGTGAGATCCCTCCGAGATCATTTACGCCGCACTTGATGAAGTAACGAGCGTCAGCAAGATTTGGCGGTATCTGGACCGCAATGTCTCTCTGAAGGATCGTCCGGGCTGCCCGGATGGTATCGGCAAATTCTTCCCGTGTGACTGTTCCGTCCTGACCCATTGGCGTATTGGGTTTTGGGCAGAAGTTCTGGATGATCACTTCCTGGATATGCTGGTATTCCTGGTGAATGTCGCTAATCAGCTCGAGTGATTCAATACGGTCCCGCTGTGTTTCCCCGATCCCGACGAGAAGGCCCGTGGTAAAGGGAATTTTAAGCCTTCCTGCATCTCGAATCATCTGGATCCTGCGTTCAGGGTCTTTTCCAGGGGAATGACTGTGTGCGGGGATTCTTGCAGTCGTCTCAAGCATCAGACCCATGCTTGCGTTCACCCTTCGGAACCGGATAAGTTCATCAGTGTCCATGATACCCGCGTTTGTATGGGGTAGCAGCCCGCAATCGATCGCCTCTTTGCAGAGGTCATAGCAGTAGTCAAGGATATCGCTATACCCGATAGCATTGAGGTACTGGTTAAATCCCTCTTCTTCACCCGGCCGCTCACCAAACGTGAAGAGCGCCTCGGTGCATCCGGCAGCAGCTCCACGCTTGAGCGTCTCCCGGACGGTTTCTGGCTCCATAATACACCCATCCTGGACTGGTGTCCTGAACGAACAGTACCCGCACCGGTTATGGCAGACTGTAGTCAGGGGGAGAAAGACATTTTTTGAATAGGTGATGGTGCGCTGTTGCATGCTGATCCTGTTTCTTGTCGTTGGTATTGAATCAGTCGTCTTCATGTATGTAGGTGACGCCTTTTGGTTCCTGATAGTCTGACCTGATCACGATTGTATCTGAGATCCTGTTTGTCAGGCGGAGACCGGTACCCGGCATCGCAAGCCACCCGATCAGGCAGTCGAGTGGGAGCAGGAATGCCTTTCCAAACGATGAAATCGCGGCTTTCCAGATTCCTGCTTTGTCCCCCGCCCGTCCGGCAAGCCTCAGGTTGAGTGCCATCTTCCCGACAGACTGGCCGTGTATCCCTTCCATGATGGTCCAGTACAGAAATAGTACGAGGCTGGTTGATCCAATTGGTGCAAAGAAGAACCAGAATTGGCCGGCGCTCAAGATAGGGAGGAAGGTAACTGTCCACTCTATGATTCCTGCAAGACCGCGTTCGATGATTCCAAGGATCACCCAGATGAGGATGATATCAATGAGCCATGCCCAGAACCTGCTTTCCCATCCAGCAATACGTATTTCTTCCATAGCGTTTTCTCCTTCTGTCTCAATCTCTGTTATTCATGGGGCATCAAATCGTGTGGTACTCTTCTGGTTAGAATGATGATCCTTTTTAAAATAATATTTCATCTACTATACCTAATCGTATTGCACTGATAACTGGTATTGTAAGCTGTTTGATCTTTTTATTACTGCGCGTCATACGATAGGATTTCTGGCAAGCACCGGTTGTTTGGCTTCGACGTCTTTGTAATGCCAGAGCAGGTGATAATGGCAGGGTCATGCTTTTCCAAAGGTCTCATCAATCCAGGTGGTAATTGCATCCCGGATTGTTCGTATGCCTTGTAGCTTCTCCTCCTCTGTTCCGCTGATCGCCTTTGGATCCGGGAATGTCTGGTGGATTGTCTCTTTTGCCCAGGGAAAGAGTGGACAGGTCCCGGAATCACAGAGGGTGACCAGGACATCCATCTCGATTTCGTCAAACTGATCGATCTGTTTTGGCCTGTTTCCTGAGATGTCGATTCCGATCTCCTGCATAGCCAAAATGATAAGAGGGTTCACCTCGCCTGCCGGTTCTGATCCTGCAGAGAATGCGCAGTAGCGGTCACCATACAATTCGTTAATGTATCCTTCGGCCATCTGGGAGCGGCCGGCATTATGGGTGCAGATAAAGAGTATCTTCTTCATGGTCTGGTTTTCCGTATGTACAGATCGTCTTTTCTTCCATTTCAAGCATTCTGAAGAAGTATTTTCAGTTCACGGACATCGGCAGCCCTGCCCGAAATCTTCAACTCCCCATCGACGATTAACGCGGGGGTCAGCATCACATTCCGTTCCATGATGGCGGTGATATTTTCCACCTTCACAATGTCGGCCTGGATGCCGAGATCGACCACTGCTTTTTCAACATTCTTTGCGAGGCGTCTGCATTTCATGCAACCGGTTCCAAGGACTTCTATCTTCATTCTTATCACCTGATTATTACTTTACTTCAGTATCGCTCTTTTCTCTTTATCCGATGATTATTCCATAGGCAAACCCTGCAAGGGCAGAGAAGAGTATGACAACTATTGCATAGAGCATTGTTTTCCAAACTCCCATGATCCGTGAGATGACAAGGAGCGAGGGCAGGCTCACCGTCGGGCCTGAGAGGAGGAGTGCCAGTGCTGGCCCGCCCGCCATCATACCGCTTGTATAGCCAAATGTTGTTCCGATCAATGGCACCTCAAGGAGTGTCGGCATATAGAGGATGGTGCCGACGAATGAGGCGAGGAAGCTGGACTGGAGTGTATTTTTTCCAAAGAATGGTGCAAACGTCTCTGGCGGGAGGAAGAAAGCAAGCATTCCGAGGGCAAATGTCCCGATGAGGAGGATTAAAAGGATCTTTTTTGTCAGGTCCCAGGTCTCCCATGCCCAATCAGTCACTTCGTCTGGCTCAAAGTAGTAAATCAATAGATATGCCACTCCGAGGGTCAGGGCATAGATGATCGGAAACCGGATCATCCAGTCTACCTCTGCAGTGCCTGTGATCAGGATGCCGATTAAGAGGATAAAGAAGAGCCCGACGATCCAGCGGGGACGCTCTTCTTCAACCTCTGGATCCCGGGTCATCGCTGCCAGCTTCTTTGTTGTCGCCTCATCAGATGACTTGAAGAGTGCTGCCATGATCAGGCCGATTGCGATTGCCAGGATGATGGCAAAGACTGCCCGTGCAAGGCCGATGTCAAAGCCAAGGACCTTTGCGGTGTACACGATTGCCAGGATGTTGATTGCCGGGCCTGCATAGACGAATGTGATCGCAGGACCTATCCCGCTCCCACGTTTAAAAAGACCAGCAAATATCGGGAGGATGGTGCAGGAGCAGACGGCCAGGACAGTGCCTGAGACTGATGCGATTCCGTAGGCGACGCTCTTCTTTGCATCAGGGCTGAAATATTTCAGGATCGTATCTTTTCGAATGAATGCAGCAATGGCTCCGGCGATAAAGAATGCCGGGATGAGGCATGTGATGACATGCTCGACAAGGTATTCTGCAAGGGTTGTCCAGCCCATCCAGAAAGCGGAGGTGAGCTGATCGATCATGTGTTCGTACTTCTCTTCTCAGAATGTATCTGCATCTTGATTCTCCTGGAGCCTCTGGTGTTTTCAGGGCTTTTTTCGTTGTTTTAGCAACGCCTGCTTTTGATTTCAAATTTATTTGAAATATTGTGGCTCTTCAGGAATAAATACTTTCCTCATATCCGGGCAACTGGCATCCTGACTTCTCGAAACGATTAAAGCTTCAGATTTCTGATAACTGATACGATGGATAAAGGAGGGGGACTATTGTCTTTTTGCCTCGCGCAGAAGAATGCCGCGATGGATCTGCCGCCGGAGGTTGAAACCTCCCTGTATGCATGTGGAGGAATCGAGGGACTTCAAAAACGCCTCCCATCTAAAGAAGCAATAGATACGACGGTATCCCGCTTCCGTGCACTCGCCGATTCAAACAGGCTGAAGATCCTTGCACTTCTGGCAGTCCAGCCCCTCTGTGTCTGCGTGATCCGCACTGTTCTTGGGATCTCTGATTCCCGGCTCTCATACCATCTTTCTATCCTGAAGAAGGATGGATTGATCGCAGGTTCCCAGAGCGGCACCTGGATCATCTACCGGCTCACAGAAGAAGGGGAGCGGGTGAAGGAGATGGTACCAGGCAGGAAGAAGTGATGGTGGTATCTATATGTAACTCTCTCTCAATCTCCAATAACAGTGAATAATCCGGTAAATAACAATGCAGGCAGATGAAGATCCACCCTCCCATGGATTGAGCGCTCATTATCTCTGGGTATATACCTTCTCCGGGTCAAATATACGCTCCCCGATGATGGTTCCATCAAGTGTACGGTAAAAACATGACCTGTGTCCGGTGTGACAGGCTGCCGAGATCTGACTGACCATATACAGCAGGGTGTCTTCATCACAATCTACAAGGATTTCATGAACCTGCTGAAGATTTCCTGACTCCTCCCCTTTTTTCCAGATCTTCTTCCTGCTCCTGCTATAGTAATGCGCATATCCTGACGAACAGGTAAGGTCAACTGCCTCCCGGTCAGCATATGCGAGCATCAGTATATCTTTTGTTTCAAAATCCTGTGCAATAACCGGGACCAATCCCTGATTATCAAATCTTATCTCAATCATTTGTTTATCTGTCTCTGGTTTCATGCGATTACCAGCCCGGGGAGACCGGTTCGGATACGAGAAGAGGCCTATTGGAGTCAGAACGGCAATTGGAACGCGTTCCTGATTTTCTGCTGCTCTTCACCGATCAAGCCTCATACTCTTGTATCTCCCCAATGAAATGAACGATACCCTGTATTTTTGGTTGGTGCGTCTTTATAAGTGTTCACAACACCCGGGGGCGGATATGATACCCGGAGACAAAAGGACACTTTTTCACTCTCAAACCATATGGATTTTATCTGGTTCCAACAACTAGTACATATGATCAACATAGCCCTCCCGAAAGGAAGTCTTGAGGAGCAGACACTTCAGCTTTTTAAAGAGGCAGACCTTGAGGTCAGGAGAACAGATCGCGATTATAATCCGCAGATTAATGATGAGCGAATTGGAAAGGTCACAATATTACGGCCTCAGGAGATACCAACATACATTGAGATGGGATATTTTGATATCGGAATATCAGGTCTTGACTGGGTTTTGGAGTCAGGATCCGATGTTATCGAGATAGCGAGACTTAATTACAGCAAAACCGGGAAAGGGAATGTGAAGATCGTAATCGCGGTCCACCAGGATGAGCCCATCTCTGAAGTTACTGATATTCGCGCAGAAAGTCGTGTTACTACCGAGTACCCTGCGATAACCAGGAAGTTTTTTGATGAACTCGGCATACCGGTCCGACTCTTTCCATCCTATGGTGCCAGTGAGGCAAAAGTTCCTGATCTTATGGATGTTGTCGTCGACCTCACCGAGACCGGAACGACACTCAGGAAGAACGGGCTTAAGATCATCGGACAGATCCTTGAATCATACACAGTTATCATCGCGAATAAGAAGAGTTGTGAGGACCCGGTCAGACGAAAAGAGATAGAAGAGATAGTGATCCTTCTTATGGGTGTAATCGATGCCAGAAACAAGGTCCTCCTGACGATGAATGTCCCTGCCGAGGCACTTGAATCCATCGTCTCTACCCTGCCTGCATTGAAAAAGCCGACAGTGGCCAGGCTGCATGGGATAGATTATTTCAGTCTGGAGACTGTTGTTTTAAAAAGCCAGGTAAATACCCTGATACCAGAGCTCAAGGCATCCGGGGCTGAGGATATCCTTGAGATCCCGATCACAAAGATTGTGAGATAGCCATAGCACCGGAGAGGTATATCTCATTCTGGATCAGGGACTGCTGATCCGGAAATCCAGAAGTGTTGTATCGATTGTAATGCAGTTACCCGTTACGATCCAAAGTATGAAGAAATGAAACGCTGAGGGGGAGATTTGAACTCCCGAGAGACAAACCGCCTCACGAGGTTTCCAGCCTCGCGCCTTACCGCTAGACTACCTCAGCAGAAGATGCAGTAATTTTATTGATCCGGGTATTACTTAATCCTGCTCTTCTTTGTCCAGCCGCGGGGGTACCTGCCGGGCTCCATCAGGATCGCCTTTGGCCGTGCAACAAGGCCGTGTTTGCCTGGGACGCATCGGTCTGATCCAATGCGTGCGATACCAAGCCCGATGAATTCGCCGGATTGGGTCATCAGAGCGACCGCATCATCTTTTGCAAACGTCCCCGTGGAGAGGATTCCGGGACATGCGAGTTGTGCTCCCCGGCAGACTGCATCGACTGCCGAATCGCGAAGGGTGATCGCCGGGAGATCTGCAACCGCACGTTCAACCGGGAGGATCATGTGCTCTAGCCGCCCGGGCTCTCCTTCGCCTGCAAGAACGTGTGCATCTTTAAGTTCGTGGAGGGTGTGCGCTTCAGCCTCGGTAAATCCCCCGGAGGCAGTGCGCCGTAGTTCTAGCATCTGTCCCCGGACACCAAGCGCAAGGCCGATATGCACACACAGTGTCCGCATGTAGGTCCCTGCCTCGCACCTGACACGGAGCAGTACGAGCCTTTCTTCAATGTCGAGCACCTCGATCTCGTGGATCGTCCTGATACGTAGCGCCCGTTTCACTGCACTCCGGCGTGGGGGGCGCTGGTAGATCCTGCCACAGAAGCCAGATACCACTTCTTCTATCTGTTCTCTTGATGCATCTCCATGGAGCCTCAGAAGGCAGATATACTCTTTTTCATGAGCAAGCAGGTGTTCTGCGATCTTTGCGGCACGCCCGAGCATAATCACAAGGACGCCCGAAACCATTGGATCCAGGGTCCCTGCCTGGCCGGTTTTAACTCCCAGGATGTCTCTGACCCATGCAGCAACCTCGTGGCTTGTTGGACCTCGCGGCTTGTCGATTATGATGATCCCTGAGGGGATCTCCGTGTGGCTGATAGGTGTGGTCATATCCCGCGGACGTACCTGTTGAGTTCTTCAAGAGTGCCGGCCAGGGATCCATCTCCAATTACCAATGGCTCCACCCTTCCTTTCCGCATTGCAGCAGCGGTAATATCGCCGATCGCTATTGGGATGATACTGGAATGCCGTTCCCAGACTGCCATTGTGAACGAGTTGGCACTTGTGAACATGATGGCATCTGTACCTTCAAGGTCAAGCGGGATATTGGTTGGCACCAGGCCATAGCACCGGTATTCGTATGCACTGCCTCCTGCCTCCTCGATCGCTGTGATGAGTTCTGGATTTGGGACATCGGCACGGGGGATCCCGATTGACTTTTCTTCGATCCAGCGGCCAAGATAGGGTACAAAATCGCGGGAATAGAAGGCAGGAAGTGTCTCTGCAGAAAGCCCGGCATCCATGAGTGTTTTGGCTGTCTGGGGACCGATGGCAATGATACGTGCTTCTGTTCTGAGAAGCGGGGCTATTCGTTCTGCAGGCAGCGCGCTTGTGAAGAAGATACAGTCAAAGGCGCCCTGGTTTGCCTCAAGAGTAAATGCCTGGATCTGATTATCATAGATCTCTGCTGTAAGTGGGGAGACGATACGGCATGTATGGCCATATTCTGCGCAGGTTGCCTTATCCCGTCCTGCCTTCTCGGGAAGTCTTGTTACCGCGATGATCATGTTTCTTCTGTATGTATCGATCGATGATATTCTTGTCCTCTCGGTGCAAACGATCTTCTTTCATATGCTGGGAGAGCTCCTGATTGGATGTATCATCGGACTCGTACTTGGGATCGTGAGCGGATGTACGCCCGGTATCCATTCAAATACGATGGCCGGCATCCTTCTCGGTTTACATCCGGCACTTCTCATTCTCTTTGGCCCTCTGGTTTTTGCGGTATCTGTTACAGCGACGCTCGTTACGCATACCTTTCTTGATGCTGTACCCTCCACCTTCCTCGGGGTGCCCGATCCCGATACAGCGATCGCTGTGCTGCCCGCCCATGCACTCTGTATGAAGGGGCTTGGAGAGGAGGCGGTCAGGATCTCAGCACTTGGGTCTCTGGCAGGGGCTGCATTCGGGATCATTCTCTTCCCCTTCTTCTTCATATTCCTGCCCCCGCTTCAGCAATACCTGAACTGGTGGATCGGACTTCTCCTGATCTGTGTGGCCGGACTGCTGATTGTGAAGTCTTCTGCTCCCGAATGGGCGGCCGTGGTCTTCATCGCATCAGGTATCCTGGGGTCATTCTCAATGGCATACTCACATCTCTCCTGGGCTATCCTGCCGGGAGGAAGCCCTCTCCTCCTCCCGCTCTTAACCGGCCTCTTTGGTGTCCCTGTCCTGCTAAAGGGTGCAGAAGGAACTGTTCCCGAACAGAGATACACCGGGATCAGGATGAGCAGGCGGGAGGCTGCCGGATCTGCCTGTGCTGGCACCATTGCTGGCGCCATCGTCGGATGGATGCCAGGGCTCTCCAATGCTACAGCAAATGCCGTTCTTGCATCGTTTATATCATATACAAAAGCAGGCAGGGGGTATATTCTGGCGACAGGTGCGGCAAATACTGCAAACGCATTCCTCGGGATTGCTGCTCTCTACGCGCTGTCACGTGTCAGAAATGGTGCTATGGCTGCGGTGGCAACCGAAGAACTCCCGCCGCTCATCATGATAATGGGTGCGGCCTGTATTGCCGCACTGGCGGCATATCCGCTTACGCTTCTGGCGTCAAAGGGGTCGCGATTTCTTACTCGCCTCAATATCCGGCGCCTGAATCTCATGGTTATCATCTCCTTAATCGCACTGACTGCCATCATCACCGGGCCGTTTGGCCTTCTCATCCTTGCTCTGGCGACAGCAATCGGGCTGGTACCCCCGCTTGTCTCGGTGCAGCGGGTCTTCTGTATGGGGGCGATTATGGTCCCGATCATGTGCTGGTCGATCATCGGGGTTCCACTCTTCTGATTCTCAATGTTATACAGAACATCAGGAGAACCTTCAGAATCCCTGGAGAAATCCGGTGATATGACCGATATAGATACAATATCCAATTAAAACAACCAGGGATACGGTACGGGTGAGCCGTTTTCCTCCAAGCGTAATCGGGATGGCAGCAAGTGAAAATACTGCCATCGCAAGAAGATCGCCTTGTTCTGGTATCGGTATATTGGTAATCAGGGAAACGATCCCCATCACGAAGAGCAGGTTGAAGATATTGCTTCCAAGCAGGTTTCCAACTGTGATACCGGACTGTCCCCGCAGAATCGCGGCTCCTGAGGTCGCAAGCTCTGGAAGCGATGTTCCAATGGCCACAATCGTCACCCCGATTATAAAGGCCGACACTCCAAAAAAGAGCGCGATTTCAACTGCGGAAGTGACAACAAGTTGAGCGCCGATGATAACTGCGGCTATGCCGCCTGCGGTCATCAGGTAATCAAGGAATCCTTTCGGATTTTTTTTGAGCTGGTCTGGTTCTGCTCCTTTGATCCAGAGTGTTCGGAGCATGACAAGAAACCCGATGAGAAACACAGCCCCGATAGGTGCTGTGAGTGTTCCGGGCCATGCAAGGAGTATAAAGAGCGCAGTTGCCAGAAGCATGAAAAGCGCCTGTCTCTGGACTCCCCGGTTCATTGGGTTGTGTGGATCGAGCGCACCGGGGTTGAGGAGACCGCAGAGTGCAAGTACCAGGGCGATATTGGCGATGTTGCTGCCGATAATATTTCCCGTTGCAATTCCGGGGTTTCCTGTAACTGCGGCGTTGACACTGACCACAAACTCAGGCAGCGATGTGCCAAATGCAACAACGGTGAATCCGATGAACGACGGGGTTATCCCAAACCGATAGGCAAGTCCGCTTCCGCCACCGACGAACAGGTCGGCACCCTTGACCAGAAGTATCAGGCCGATTATAAAGAGCGCCGCCTCGATGAGCATGAGTACAACTTGGTCGCCGGATATATAGGTGGTGAGGTTTCATACCATGTACGCAATGGAATACTGGTGTGGGAGTGTTGATAGCGAGGGGGCGTTTCGCCCGGTCAAGGGTTTACCGGCAGATCTGCTGGCGAGAGTGGAATCGATCTCGATCGATATGCAGGAGTATTACCCGCTTACAGATGAGATGATCGAGGAAAGCGGACTCTTTTCAACTCGCGAGGAGTATATGAGTCGGCTCCGGGAGGTGACGATGCTCCTGGCAGCGGATGTCATTGCGAAGGCGGTTTCGGAGAAGGATGCCGAACTTCTCCAGATGGTCCGGATGCTTGACCAGATGGATGGGGTCATAAACCTGCTCTCCGAGCGGCTTGTCGAATGGTACCAGGTAACAGATCCCGCTTTCTCCCAGAAGGGAGGACAGCGGTCGTTCAGACGGGTGCTCCCAAAAATCAGCCGGAGCAGGTCCGGGATTCTTCGCACCATGGCAAAAGAGATTGAGCGGATGAATGCTGTCAGATCAGATCTTGCAGCCGGAGTCTCGCGTCTTGCAGCCAGGGTGATCCCGAATACGAGTGAACTTGTTGGCGGGCTTGTTGCAGCCCGGATCATGGCCCGGGCAGGAGGACTTGAGAAACTTGCCCGGATGCCCGGCAGTGCTGTGCAGGTCATCGGTGCCGAGGCGGCGCTCTTTTCACATATCAGGCAGGGGTCGCCCTCTCCAAAACACGGTATCATTTTCCAGCACCGGCGTGTCCATAACGCACCCCGCGAGGTCAGGGGCAGAGTTGCACGGACATTGGCTGCGAAAATTGCAATTGCAGCCCGGATCGATTACTACCGGGGGGAACCGGATGAATCGTTTCTCTCATCTGCACAGGCACATATTGATGCTATTGCCGGAGGGGGATCTTTATGATCAGAATCGACGGACAGCTCGTCTCGCCCGGGCCGGGCGGGGTGTACAATGAGCGGATGGTGCAGGGGTACCGGGTCTGGGATCCCTACCGTTCAAAGCTTGCGGCACTCTGTATGCTGGACGATACAATCGATCTCACTGGAAATATGCGGGTGCTGTACCTGGGTGCTGCAAACGGCACCACCGTCTCCCATGTTGCAGATTATGTCGAGGTGGTGTATGCAGTCGAGTTTGCTCCACGGCCGCTCCGCGACCTTTTGGCAGTGGCTGAAAAACGGAAAAATATTGTCCCGATAGCGGGTAATGCGACCCGGCCGGACCGGTATGCACCGTTCCTTGAGGAGGTTGATCTCCTGTACCAGGATGTGGCCCAGCAGGACCAGGCCGGGATTCTGATCAAGCACCTGCCATTTCTGAAGCGGGCTTCCGGGGGAACGCGGGTGTCCGGGGGAGATGGCGGGGCAACTGCGATTCTGATGCTGAAGACGCGGTCGGTTGATATCAGGAGGACACCCGAGGAGGTCTTTTCTGAGACGGTTGAGCGTCTGAAGGAGGCAGGGTTGTCGATCCAAAACACCTGCTGGCTTGAGCCGTACCACCATGATCATGCGGCAATTGTGTGTGGTTTCGGGGGTAAAAAACAGATTTAATCTTATTATATTTTATTTGATAGATTATTTAAGAGTTTTTTATGAAATCTCTCATTCTATATAATTCCTTTTTTAGGATCGAAAACAGGCTAATCCCCGCCATTTCAATGGTGGGATACAGCCGCCTCCACATCACCACAATGTATATTACATATGGTGTAGCATAGTATTTTTAATGGTAAAACGTGA
>QZAC01000014.1 GCA_003838065.1 Methanocalculus sp. MSAO_Arc2 | reverse complement strand
GTGGCAACGAGCGGAACCGATGCCCTGATGCTCTCCGGCACCCTGAATGTCACCCCGGAAAACCTTGCTGACCTCTATCTGTGCGTGAAGGAGTATGATCTCCCGATCGTTGTCGAACCTGCTGATCCCGCTGGAGCACGGTTTGATGGGATCGATCTCGTCTTTGTCCCAAGTGTTCTGAACGCAGATCACCCGCGCTGGATCGTGGGCCAGCACAGGCGTTGGGTCAGGGATTTCGATATTGACTGGAACCGGGTTGTTCCCGAAGCATATATCGTCTTAAACCCTGCTTCCTCTGTCGCACAGGTGACCGGTGCAGACTGCAGCCTTTCGCCTGCCGATGCTGCTGCATACGCGAGGGTCGCTGATTGCTACTTCCGGTTCCCGGTTGTATATATTGAGTATTCCGGGACCTATGGCGATCCTCTTGTGGTGCAGGCGGTAGCAGATTCAGTCTCGCATGCACGAGTCTTTTATGGAGGGGGCATTGACAGTGGAGAGCGGGCGGCAGAAATGATCGAATATGCTGATACCATCGTCGTCGGCAATGCCGTCTATGAGGCAGGGACCGATGCCCTCAGGGCAACAGTCAGGGCGGTACGGTGACGCATGCCCGAGGTTGACATTGTCCTTGTCGAACCGCTGTATGAAGGAAATGTCGGGTTTGCCGCACGTGCGATGAAAAATTTCGGGTTTAAAAACCTCGTGCTGGTCAACTGTTGCAGCCTGGGTGACGAGGCGATCGCCCGGGCCTCCCATGCCCGCGATATTCTGCAGTCTGCTTTGCATCTCACGCTTGAGGAGGTCTTTGCACGGAGTGCTCTTTCTGTTGCGACCACCGGAACAACCGGAAAGTCGGTGACAAACCCGATGCGGATGCCCTACTATTCTCCTGCGGAACTGCGCGAGATCATTTCGCCCATAGACGGCCGGGTCTCGATCCTTTTTGGCAGGGAGAACTGGGGCTTAAATAACGAAGAGATCTCGCGGACCGACCTCATCTGCACGATCCCGGCCTCAGATGAGTATCCGATCATCAACATCTCCCATGCTGTTGCAATCATCTGCTATGAACTGGCCGGTCTACCGCGGGGCGAGTACCTGCTTGCATCACGCCTGGAGATGGACTGCCTGTTTGCCCATATCAGTTCGTTTCTGGACCGGATCTCCCACCCGCCTGAGAAACGCGCCGTGACCCTGCTGCTCATCAGACGGGTGCTGGGCAGGACGCATCTCACCGCACGGGAGGCGAGCACGCTGCACGGCCTGATGCGGAGGACAGAATGGCATCTGGACAACCCGGAAGGAAGCGATAAATCGGATCAGGTGCCACACAATGGTAATGATCCTTGTTGACTGGCAGATCATCGACCGGGTCAATCGCGGGTATATCATGATAGACCCTTTCGATCCAGGGCTTGTCCAGCCGAATTCACTGGACATCAGGCT
>QZAC01000163.1 GCA_003838065.1 Methanocalculus sp. MSAO_Arc2 | reverse complement strand
TGAAGGCGGCGATCACGGTGCTCCGGGTCCGCTGGCCCGCCTGCATCTCAAGGATCATCAGCGGCAGGCCGACGAGGAAAACAGCGGTCAGGTACGGGATCAGGTACGCACCGCCGCCATTCTGGCCGACAACCGTTGAGAAACGCCATATGTTCCCGATCCCAACGGCTGATCCGATTGATGCCAGGATAAAACCAAGGCGGGACGACCAGACTTCCATGCAATCGAATTGATCTATTGGTGGATATAGGTTCTGACCTGTACACCAGGAGTCTGGCACCCTGGAGTTTGATACCCCCTGTCCTCCAAATAATCATGATAGCGTGAGTTCCCTTTTTTGATTCCCGATCTATCAATCACATAAAATCATCACGTGTATACAGGGGAATGGACCTGTCAATCATATCATTTCCAGATTGACGCAGATGAACATCTGAGAAAAACAACAATATAGATCAGAACAGAGTATACCACGCCTGCATGGGATCAGATCAGGTTCCTCCTTTTCTGATAAATAGTACTACAATTCTTTTGGATAAGAGAAAGAGAGTGTATCGCTTACGTGAACAGGGCAAACATGAACAATTTCAAATGAACAATGGAGTATAGCAGACAGTGTATATTGCACAGAGCGGAGTGATTCATGATGAAGATCTCTCGTGAATATCGTGACGGAATAGCAATATTCTCTCTGAAGGGGCGCCTTGATGCAGAGGGGGCACGCGAGTTTGAACAGTTCCTGAATACCCACCTTCAGCAGAGTGATAGAACCCCGGTCATCGAGATGGATGGTGTCGAATACCTGAGCAGTGCAGGGATCAGGATACTGCTCGATCTTGAGAGAAAAATGAAAGCAAAGGACGGCAGAATCCTTATTTCTGGTATACAGCCCTATCCCCTCTCGGTCCTGAAGATGACCGGGTTTTCAACACTCTTTGCCATTCATCCGGGGATTGATGATGCACTCTCTGCCGCACGTTCAATCGCGGGAGAAGAGAACGTGATGGATCTGGATACAGTCCGGATCCAGTGCAGAGGAGCAGAGTATGTGATCTCCTGCACACACCATGAACCATCCCTCCTGATGATCACCGGATCTCCGGGCACCTTGCAAAAGCATCCTGTCGATCATGGAATGGCTGTTTCAGTTTCTGCTTCTCCCGGCGCCTGCTCCCTTGGATGGGGGGCACCCGGCAGATCACCCGGTGTTATGGGGCATTTGCTCACCATCGGCACTGCTGCCGCATGGTTGCCCCCGGGCAGCCATGAGTCACCCGACTACCTGCTGCTTGATGACAGGACGGCAACAATTCCAGTCGCAAGCTCATTTCTCATCTCCTCTTCCGGACCCGCCCCTCTCACCGGTCGGATGCAGTCCAAATCCGAAGAGGGGATTTCGATCTCAGATCTGTGTGATGCACTCTCTGAGATTGCCGGCCGGCTGGATTTCGGATACAGGGGGCTTCTCATCCTCTCGTTTTGTGCTGAGGCTGTTTCAGTGCATCTGTATGCTCATGGCCATGAAGAGAGATTCCAGGATCTGCATGAAAAGGCCTCTGGAGGAGCCCTCCTGGCTGGTTGTGCAGTTGTCGTTGATCAGGAGATATTCCCGATCCATTTCAGAACAGCTGATGCGGAAGCGCTCTTCCACCATCCTCAGGACCATCCTTTCGCTGTTCCCAGGATTATGAGTCTTGTTTTTCCCGACATGCCGTTTATTGAAGATCAATTCCTTCAGGATGCCATACGAGACGGGCTGGTCTCAGGCCGCCCGGCCTTCGCCGGCTACCTGGGTCCCAGAACACAGGTCTGTAAGGCGACGTTCTCAGCATCAGTCATCTCGGATATTCTGCACAGTGCCGAGACCGAGATTGTTATCGATGGAGAGGTTACCGGATTGAACCAGGATTATGAGCGGATCGTCAGGATGCTCCACCCGGACTGCTCAATGGTACTGCTCAGTCCCATCACCGGCGGCTTCAGCGGATCGTTGGTATTCCGCGACGATCCCGTCGATCGTCATGGCAGAAGAGAGATGACCTTTGTGCTGAAACTCGACCGGTGGCAGAATATCAGTGCTGAGATAGAGGGGTACACCGGCCATGTACAGCGGTATATCCAGAATAATGCCACCCAGATTATCCAGCATGAGAAAAGCGGAGAGTACGGAGGCATCCTCTATACCTTTGTTGGGATCAAAGGGCCAAAGAGCCGCATCTTTTCACTGGAAGAGTTCTATTTGACGCATACTGCAGACGAGGTGGTCCGGGTGATCGACCGCCTCTTCAGAAAGGTGCTCAGGGCCTGGTATGGCCAGCCGCTGCTCCGCGACCTTTCATTATACGAGATCTATGGGGATCCCTTTGCATACAATCAAGCCCGAAACTGGGCAGTCTCCCGCTACGGCATCTCCACCAGGGACGAATATATCGACCTCCCCTACGGGATAGGCAGATCAATAAACCCCCTGTACTTCATTGAGAACATCCTCCCGGACAACAAAGAAGAAAAGTGGAATGTCTATCTGGGGTCTGTGCATGGGGATTTGAATATGAAAAATGTGCTGATGGATGAAGAGGAAAACCTCTGGCTTATCGATTTTGCAATGACCGGCCACTCCCATATCCTCCGGGACATCGCCAAGCTTGAAACGGTATTGAAGACTGAAATGATCAAAATGGAGTCAACAGACCGGCTTCTCCAGCTGCTTGAGCTCGAGGACGTGTTTCTGCATCCCAGGAGACTCTCAGAAATCCCTCTTGTTCCTGCCACAATCGATGATCCTGATATAGAGAAGGCATATACCGTGATCTCGCAGCTCCGTCGCTATGCAGATCGGGTCACGGTCCTTGATGATGATATCAGCCAGTATTACCTTGCCCTCTTCTATTACACGATCTCAATTCCCGCATTTGTCAGTGTTAGCGATTATGTTCGGGAATATGCATGGATCACGGCATCCCTGCTCTGTAATAGAATACGAGAGGTGGAGACATCGCACTAAGGGATGGTTGTATGTTCCGGAGAGATTTTCAGTATATTCCGGGTGTACACATTATGCCGGGAATGGTCAGTATGTCAGGATGAGAAACTATCAAAAAATTCAATAATGACAAATGCATTTATATATGTTATGCCTTTTTCATCAATTCTGAAGGCACTCAAAAAAGCTGGAAAAGCAGGAGGATCCCCGGGATCATCAGGTCAAAACTGGACCCGGTATGACCAGTACCAGCAGCCCCCACGTGAAGAGGACGAAAAGGATGAACCTGTCCAGGAGCCACACATCGATGAAGCCGACCAGGACGATGGCGGGGATGACGGTGGGGATTTTGATGATTAAAGCCCTGACAGATTGAAATCCTGGCAACAAGATGGCAGATCACAGGGTTCATTTGATACGATTTCGAGATTTCTTCTCTCAATCTATTTTTCCATAGTGACGGTATGTATATATAGAATACTATCATTCATACCCCTGAACAGGAGGTATTATCATTGAAAATAGCAGGGATTTTCATCATTTTCCTGAGTATAGGATTATTGCTGACTGCAGGGTGTGCAGATCCGGAACCTGTTCCTGAAAACGGGGTGGCACCGGATCCCACCAAAACGCCGGCTCCCGTAACCACACCGGAACCGGGAACGGTGCAGGCAGTAAGTTATACGCAATTAATCCCATTTTTACCGGATGCACCTGCCGGATGGACTGCAGGTGAGCCGGACGGCGCCACCCTGACCATGCATGACTGGTCATGGGCAACTGCAGGCCGGGATTACAGAAACATCGCCAATCCCAATCAAAGGGCCGATATCGTTATCGTGGATTCAGCATATTATGCTGTTGGCGGGTTTGAGGCATGGGGCCAGTTTGTGACAATGGAGACGCCATATGGCTATTACCGGTCAGACACGGTGGCGGGATTTCCTGCATGGGAAGTGCATGAGGCTCCATCATATTATGCCAAATGGATTGGTATCAATGAACGCTTTATGGTCGCCGTCACTATCGATGAGGGAACAAAAGCCGATCTTGACCGATTTGTCAATGCCGTGAATTATCGTGGTATTGCCGCGCTTGGGTAATCCACTTTTCCTTCTTATTTTTCCAATCACGGATCAACTACAATCATACATTCACCCTTAGCGGCGCTCGTTGTTCTATGCCCGAGCCTGGATGCAGGATTGACCAACAAAAAAGTATTCAGCCTGCCGGCAATGAAGAAGGAAAATAACCGCAAGAACAGAGTATAGTGGGCACATGAGAAATGCGGGCCACCGTGCATACCTTTTTGGTTCACGGGCAGCCAACCTCCCGGTATGTCACGAGCCGACGATATCGATAATGCCAGACAATTCTTTGCCGCTGATGCCTTTGCCCGGGAAAACGCAATTGAACTCATCGAGGTTGCTCCCGGACGTGCCCGCGTGGCCATGCAGATCAGTGATCGGCACAAAAACAGCCATGGAACAGTGCACGGTGGCGCTCTTTTCACCCTGGCAGACACTGCATTTGCCCTTGCCTCCAATTCACACGGTATTCCCGCAGCAGCTATCAATGCCCATATCTCATATCTCACCGCCGCCCGAAAGGGCATACTGACTGCTGACGCAGAGGAGTTTGCGAAAAACCCAAAACTCGCTTCCTATACTGTCATCATCACCGATGAAGAGGATACAAAGATCGCCATCTTCCAGGGTATGGTATACCGGAAGACACCACGCGAGGAGGGTGAATTCAAAAAATAATCATAGGGAAGTATCAAAACAGGACTACTACCGGACCTGAGAAATACGGAGGTGAGAATGTCG
>QZAC01000162.1 GCA_003838065.1 Methanocalculus sp. MSAO_Arc2 | reverse complement strand
TCCATAACGTCTCAGGAGTTAGAGACTGTCTCGTCAGAAATCGGTTGAACTTGTCATGAGATACGACTATTCCTGCTTTTGAGTAGCAATCTGCTGCTTTCACACAGGATACATCACAGTTTGCTGCAACGAGGAAGTGTATGTAATTCGTGTCTGTTATCTGATACGTTTTTGACACGCATTATTTTATGCATTACTAATATATCGATCTTTTGGTTCAACTATTGAAGTGCGTAAGTCCTATCAGAAGCTGAAGCCAGGGCATTTGATCTGATGCTTCATGCCGATCTCTATAAGCCTGTCATGAATATAGCAGATGATAGAACATTTGATCTCTATATTACGGAAGTTAGAAAACAGGGATCCGACATCAGAAGAGCAACTGAATGTCTTCAACGGTATGGTGTATTCACCCAGGATAATAAATAAAGTGAAAATTGGATGGATTGCTCCATCCTGTTTTATGCGATTTATTTAGATGAGATTATATATTGGGTGTGTATCGGCCAGGACATCCAACCCAAGCTCACGGGCCGACTCTGCGAGGACGATGTCAGTGAATGCGGTTGCGGTTGCAATACCTTCACAGTTCTCGATTGGGCCAAACATGATTAAGTCTGCACCAAGCGCCATTGCAAGGATATTGCAGCCGATATCCGGACTTGACCATGCGGCCTGTTTGATACCATCCATTCCGCCAAAGTGGTGATGTCCCATCTGCTCAAGGAGGATATCCTTACCCTCGTACTGGCTTACAAGCACGGAGGGACTCTTTGCAGTTCCCCTCCAGCGTTTCAGCCATGTCCATGCAACGGTCATGTTGTGGTATGCCCCACCAGTGGGAAGACCATGGATCGCTTTGCATGCCAGGATCTCACGGAATGATCCGCCGGATCCAAGACCAAGCGGTGTTGCCGCAGTGTCGAGGATTGGCCGGGTGACTCCGCATTCCTCTGCGATCTGCAGCATACCCTTCTCCTGACCGGCAACGCCACCTTCGACAAGCACCTTCTCACGGCCTGGAACTGAGGGGTCGGCTGGATTGAACGCAAGGACAATTGCAGAATTGACGTCCGAGTTCTTCAGCGCCTCAATATTTTCCGGTGGAATAGAACCGTTGATCGAGTTGTAAATCGCCCGATCTGCAAGCCCCACTTCCGTGACATATTCACAGGCATGGGCAAGTGCTGCTGGAACGGAACTGTCCATCAGGAAGGGTGTTTTGTTGTCGATAGAGTCAAACCAGGTGAAGTAGCTTTCAAATGCTTCGCTGTACTCGGCGAGGATCTGGATGATGTACGGATTTCCAGTGATATCATACAGCTCCATACAGCGGTTCCAGAGCGCTTCGGCCTTGTCTTTGTCTATCTTTCCTGTGTGATCATCAAGCACGGTCTCGTGCTTGTTGTAGAAGATGGATGCACCGAGTACCCTTGGATATTCTCCGGGCTGTCCACCGATCTTCAATCCGTTAAAGTCGTGAACGGTCTGTTCTTTCTCAAACCTGAACATAGTTGGAACACCTCTCTATACGAGCATACTAATCTTCGGAAGGAGCATTAACAGCATGATAAAGACGATGACCCCTGCTACAAGGCCATAGAGGATGCCGATGTCGCGTCCGATCTTCCTGCCCACTCTCTGGGCAATCTCAGCGTCTGCAAATTCGATCTTCTTTTCGATTGCATTAAGCCGCTTCTCTATCTCAAGGAACTGGGGATTTGCTCCGGCAATGGCTGTTTCCATGCCCACTCCCCCGGCTTCTTTCACCTCAACGATCATCGGGTCCGCTGCAAACGCTCCGGGATCCCGACCTGTGAGCTCAGCGATCTTGGCTTTGATCTCGCCGGGATCTTCACTCTCCATGATGTTGACAAGCTCGGTCTGCTCCTGGAACCGCGTGATTGCGGCATCGTCAAGGTTCTCGATGAAGGGAATCGCTCCCTCTGCCCCGACGATCTTTCCTCCGGACACAC
>QZAC01000161.1 GCA_003838065.1 Methanocalculus sp. MSAO_Arc2 | reverse complement strand
TGATGACCCCCACCTGGTCTGATTGCCACATTATGAGCAACCAGATACACATAATATATATATAATCATGTAAGCATACACTATTGTATGAAAACAATCACCATCCGTGATTCAACATATACAGTTCTCAAACAGCTGAAAGAGCCCGGTATGAGTTTTTCAGATGCAATAGATCATCTTTTGGAAAGCCGAAGAGAAGGATTACGCAGGCGGTTTGGAGCGCTATCAAGGAGCACTGCACTGGATGAGATAGAAGAAACAGCCGAAGAGACACGCCGATCTGCTACCTCCCGCACACTATGACATCGGGATTTCCTGCTAATATGGGGTGTTCCTACCTATGATTATCCTTGACACCTCTTTTCTGATAGATTTCTTCCGGGGTGTACCTGAAACAGAGTCCTGTATAGGAGATGAGATCTATGCAGTGACCACGCTCTCCTACCATGAGATTTTTGAGGGGGTGAAACGAACCAATGCAAGAAAGGAGGGAGACTTTTTCAGGGACTTCTTTGAAGAGACACGAGTACTTGGATATTCACTTGCAGCTGCCGAGGCATCCAGCACCATTGCAGCTCGCCTGCATAACCGTGGAACACCGGTGAATGCCCTGGATATTCTGATTGCCGGTATTGCAGTCGCAGAAGGTGCTGGCTCGATTGCAACCCGTGATAGGGATTTCCTCACGATTGGAGAGGTTGTAGATCTCGATATCCGGCTGTATACTCGAGGCCGATGATCCCGATCTTCTGATCTGATGAACAGATGCAATAATCAATAGAAAACTGGAATCAAGGCCTCTGCTCGCGATACGGCAGATTGATGAAAATGATTAATACCTTCCAGGCATATTCTTATACAGCCGTACATGATTATACAACTGTATAAACACACACCACCACACACATGTACTGGAGTGTATTGATACACGGAGTACAATCCGAAATACAAACAGAAGTAAATATAACAGAATTTCTATGGAGAAAGGTAAAATGACGGCACATACACAGAAACAGGCTGATGTAGCAACGAAGCGGGTAGCCCTCACCCCGGATACATGGGCGGCACTCTCGAATATCAAAGAACCGGGGAAGACCCTTGGTGAAACAGTTGCTGATCTTATTGCTGAACACCAGAGACGAAAGCTTGAGTTGGATCTCGATGAAATTGATGCAACCGGCACCTTCACCTCATGGGAAGAAGCAAAAAAAGAACTTAATCTGTAAACGAGGTTCTTTGTGCAGATCAAAATAGAGGATCGTGCAAAGGAATTCATCAGGGAACTTCCACAAAAAGATCGACGTATCATTGGCGAACATATCGAACAGCTTATCCACCATCCACATGCCCGGGGGAATATCAAGAAGCTTCATACAAAAAAACCCCGTTGGCGCATGCATATATCATGGAAATACACGATATTCTTTTCAGCCGATTCCGATACCGTATGGATCGAGAAGATCATGACAATTGAACAGGCGCACAAGAAATATGGGAAGATCTGACAGTAAAGAAATAGTTCGCCCATCAAAAACAGAAATCCACTTTTAGCAAAACCTTTCTCCCAAAACCCCCCTATAGAGTCCCATGGCGACAACGATTCAACTACAGCCAGAGACAAAATCCCGTCTGGATGCCTGGAAAATCCACCCCCGGGAGAGTTATGATGAAACACTCAACCGCCTTCTGGACATGGCACTTGACCCGGAGCCTCTCTCAGAAGAGACGTTGCACCAGATCGAGGAGGGGATAGCAGACATCCGTGCCGGTCGCTTGCGCTCACTTGAAGATATCACGGTGGAACTGGATCTGAAATGATCTGGCGAGTCGTTTTCACTCTGAAAGCGAAACGAGACTTAAATGCCTTCAAAAGCCTGACGGGCAGCGGATATAAGACGAGATGACCGCTCTCGCAGAAGAAGCGCATCCCCC
>QZAC01000160.1 GCA_003838065.1 Methanocalculus sp. MSAO_Arc2 | reverse complement strand
TTATGATAAAACTCCAGAAGAAAGGATGTCACAACATCAACCTGGTCTCCCCCTCACACCAGGTGCCGGCTATCCTTGAAGCACTGGATATCGCTGCCGGAATGGGGCTCACCCTTCCAATCGTGTATAACACCGGTGGTTATGATGCCGTTGAAACCCTCCGCCTGCTTGATGGTGTAATCGATATCTACATGCCGGATGCCAAGTATGGTGATAACGAGACTGCATATGCACTCTCGGGTGCCGCCAATTATGTTGATTTGATGAAAGAAGCACTCCGTGAGATGCACCGGCAGGTCGGTGATCTTATCATACAAAACGGCATTGCAGAACGGGGGATGATCATCAGGCATCTTGTTCTTCCGGGAAAACTCGCCGGAACAGAACAGGTGATGAAATTCATTGCAGAAGATCTCTCACGTCAGAGTTACGTCAACATCATGCTGCAGTACAGACCTGCATGGAAGGTACATGAAGCTGACCCAAAATACCGGGCAATTCAGAAGCCGATCACCTATAGCGAATATGAGCAGGCAGTGAAGATCGCACTCTCCTATGGCCTGACCCGGGGCATATCCTGGTGAACCGAAAGACTCAAGCAAGCCTGTATACCTGGGGTTTCATCGTAGAGAAAGGCATCATGCGGAGATATCGAAACAGCACTGCCTTTTCAATACCCTGATAACTGCAGAATTCATCGCAGTTAAAGAAATATATTTATCATTATAGGTACTACCATATGATTGATACCTATGAGAGCGATATTCGTTATTCTCGCGATGTGTGCATGCGCCGCTATCTTCCTGGTTGCGGCGGGATGTGTCAACGATGAACCTCCGAAAGGACCGGAGATAACAGGGATTGGTGTTGTACAGTACATCGATCTGGAAGGCGGATTCTATGGAATCGTCGCCGATGACGGAAAAGAGTATCTCCCACTGAACCTTCCGGAAGAACTCAAAGTGGACGGAACGGAAGTCACCTTTCGCGGTGTGATCAAGGAAGATGTTGTAACGATCTATATGTGGGGTACACCTCTTCAGATTACAAGAATCCAGAAGGATGCAGCAGAACAATACATCATTGGTACTGGAGTGATTACATATATCGACCTTGAAGGCGGATTCTACGGGATTCTCAGCGAGGAAGGCAGATTCCTGCCCATAACTGAAGAGTACCAGGATTTCATTGCCCTGCATGTTGACCGTTTAGTCGACTTTACCGTTCAGCCAAAGGATGTTGCAACCATACATCAATGGGGCCAGCCAGTCGAGATCATCGCTATCTCCCTTGCAGAAGGTGAATTGCCGCCAACCATATCCGGTACCGGTACGGTCACGTATATTGACCTTGAAGGCGGGTTCTATGGAATCCTTGCCGATGACGGAAGAGAGTATCTCCCCCTGAACCTCCCGGAAGAACTCAAAGTGGACGGAACGGAAGTCACCTTTAGCGGTGTGATCAAGGAAGATGTTGCAACGATCTTTATGTGGGGTACACCTCTTCAGATCACAAGAATCCAGAAGGACGCAGCAGAACCATACATCATTGGTACTGGAGTGATTACATATATCGACCTTGAAGGCGGATTCTACGGGATTCTCAGCGAGGAAGGCAGATTCCTACCCATAACTGAAGAGTACCAGGATTTCATTGCCCTGCATGTTGACCGTTTAGTCGACTTTACCGTTCAGCCAAAGGATGTTGCAACCATATACCAATGGGGCCAGCCAGTCGGGATCATCGCAATCTCCCTTGCAGAAGGTGAATTGCCGCCAACCATATCCGGCACCGGTACGGTCACGTATATTGACCTTGAAGGCGGGTTCTATGGGATAATCTGTGATGATGACAGGAACTATCTGCCGCTCAACCTGGAAGAAAACTACAAAATTGACGGGCTTTCTGTCTCATTTGTCGCCGAGGTTGAAGATGATGTCATGACGATCTACCAGTGGGGAACCCCGGTTACACTCGTCTCGATTGAAGCAGTAGATTGAAGCAGTACACAAGGAACAGGTCGGGATATCCAATCCCGCTGCATTCTTTGTTGAGGAGTCCGGAGGCGATTCCTCCCCGGCATGAATGCCGGAGTCTCCTCGCCCATTTAGATGAATGACCATCATTGACTTCAGGCAGAGAGGATCTTCCCCTGAAATCATATCCACTATTTCTCAGACAATTACCCTTGAAATAAATACAATCCCAAAGCCGATCAAAAAGAACCCGCAGGCTCCAAGGACTACCCGGTACCCTCGATCTGAGAGGAAGAACCTGCCGCGGTGGATGCTCGCGGACACGAGTGTGAACCATCCGATATCGGCTGCCCAGTGGCCTGCCATGAATACGCCCCCCGCAACGAGACCACCTTCCATCGAACTCCAGAGGAGGGCGGCACCTATGGTGAACCACCAGATCCAGAAGTACGGATTGGAAACGCTGGTCACAATCCCTGCCGCAATAGGCGCTCGTGAATCGATCTGCTCGTAACCGGTAGGAACTGCCGCGCCGCGGGCAGAAGAGAGGGTCATATATCCAAAGAGTATGAGAGCAACACCCCCAACCATACCGATTGCCCATGTCGCAGATCCGATTAATGTGCCAAGTCCCGCAATAATCAGCAGGATCACCCCAACCTCGGCAATCATATGCCCAAAGCTCACGAGCGGACCTGCCCGCCACCCTGATGTAAACGAAGCGTTAATAGCTGCGATCAGGGTTGGGCCGGGTGCAAGCGCCCCGGTCAGGCCGATAATAAGACTGAATATAAAAAGCGATATGAGATCGAGCAACACCGTATCTGCAGTACCTCTTGCCTCATGCCTCATGAAAGGTATGATACAAGCAATGAATGCTGATTGGGCAGCGCAGAACATTATGGGAGACTAACCTTGTAGATAAACTAGATACTGGGGCATTGGCTGAGATAGATGTACAGGCTCGTGGTGGATTGATAATAAGGACTGAAATTACCCCTATTATGGATTATTTCTTAAATAAGCTGCAAATATCTTCGCAGTTAAGAGAAACTATATGATATATTCACTCCGTAGTTAGTACGATTACTATGCGTATTCAGATATGTGCGTTATTGCTGGCACTTTTCATGGTGATCAGCATGATAGCTCTGCCGGTTTCGGCGAAAGACCAATCAAACGAGCGTGTGATACAGACACGGGCTACCGGTGAGATCACGACATCACCAGACCGTGCAGAGATCTCGTTTGCGGTTGTGACTGAAGATCCCGATGTCAGGGTTGCCCAGCGCGAGAACGCTGAAAAAATGGACCGCTGCATACAGGCATTGAAACGTGCGGGCCTCACCTCAGATGACATGAAAACCACCGGGTATTCTATCCATCAGGTGACGAAAAGTATTGATCCATGGACCGGCGAACGTCTCCAGGACGATAAACAGGTTGAAGTCTACCGTGTCTCAAATACCCTTCTTATCACCCTTAAAGACATTGATCGCGCAGGCGAAATGATCGATATCGCTGTTGATAACGGAGCAAATCGTGTGAACTACATCTCTTTCACATTAAGCGAAGAAAAGCAACGTTCTCTCAGGGCAGAAGCTCTGCAACTAGCAGTTAAAAAATCACGGGCTGATGCCGATGTGGTCGCTCTGGCCCTTGGCCTTGCCATCCGTGACGTGAAAGAGGTCGTAATCGATCCAGGATACTACCCGATGACCAGAAGTGCGTACGATGCAGCGATGGGTGTTCCAATTCCGGAGATTGTTCCAACACCAATCCAGCCCGGGGACGTGACAGTAACTGCATCCGTTTCCATCTCGTATATCTGTTAATTTGATCTCAGAATAACCCCTCTTTCTTTTTTTGAAAGCCGATCGGCCAGCTACCAATAACAAAGCGTGCAGGCATCCGGCAAGCGTTGATCGTGATCCGGAATACAAATGCTTAATGAGTCAGATTGACAATACTCATCCTGCAAAAAGAAACAGGAAATTCAGGATAGAACAATGGAGCGAACAATAAGTTTTAAAGAGCGCCGGTATATTGAAGAGCTCCGTATCCTCACCAAATCGACCGCCATCGACTGTATCATCGATGACCGTTTTGATCGCCTGATATATGTTATAACACCTGGCAATATGGGCATCGCCATTGGAAAAAGTGGCGATAATATCAGGAAAATGCAGAAAGTTCTTGGGAAACGGATCGAAATGGTAGAGTATGCAGAGGATCCAGCCGAATTCATCAGAAATATCTTTAAACCTGCCCATGTGGAGTCTGTATCTATTTCTGATGATATCCATAAAGGGATATCAGTAATAGTCAGGAACAGAAGCGATTTAGGTATTGCAATAGGAAAAGGAGGGTCTACCATTGAGAAGGCCCGTATGATCACCCGACGTTTTTTCGGGCCTGACATTGGAGAAATAACTATTGAAGAAAAACATGAAACCTGACATTATCGATGCACTCTGGGATGTGATCGAACAGCGGGCACAATCTGCTGATGAAAAACGATCCTATGTCCGGTCACTCATCTATCATGAGAAAGGAATTGATAAATCGCTTGAAAAGGTTGGTGAAGAGGCGATAGAGTACGTGATCGCGGTGAAAAATGCAGATGATAATCGAATTATAGAGGAAGCAGCGGACCTTCTCTTTCACCTAATGGTGAGCCTCAAAGCTGCCGGAATAAGTTTTGAGGAAGTAAAAAAGGAACTTGCTGCTCGCAGGGCCAAAATGGAACTGCATGAGCCAACGCTTCAGGATTAAATGCATGAGCCCCCATCGATTGCGGGCACAGTATTCGTCCTAGACCATATACTCGGTAAAGTCCCGGAGATCGGGAAGTTGATCCCGGGAAACTCCGGCGTCTTTCAGGAGTGCTTCCTCAACCAGAACCGGAACATGCTGGCGGACTGCAAGGGCGATTCCATCACTTGGACGGCAATCAATCGAAACCTCTCCGGTCGGTGTTTCAAGGGTCATCGTTGCATAATAGACACCTTCTTCGATACTATCAATTTTAACCTGTATAATGTGCGTGTTCAGGCAGAGGAGCGTTTCAGAGAAGAGATCGTGCGTAAGCGGCCGCACCGGTGTTGGCATGTTGATTGCATTATTGATGGAGACTGCTTCATATAACCCGATGAAGATCGGGACGTAGGTGTGTTGGGGCGCTTCAAGAAGAACAACCGGAGCTGCTCCAAGATCATGCACCGCCAGATAGACCCCGAGAACCTCACAGGTGATTGGCTCCATACCGTTTCTTCACGCTCTCAGGAATTATGAATGTATTGGTCATCGGCAGCATGATCAATCTCCCGTCTTACGATAAGAAGACTTGCAATCAAGCCGATAACGATGTTAAAATAGTAGTGAATGAGCCGCCAGAGAAGAACAAAGACTCCGATGACAGATGTGCTTACAAAAAGACCATAGATTGTTCCAATCGAGATCTCTGCAACCCCGGCTCCTCCAGGGGTGAGCGGAATCATCATGATCACCGCGATAACCAGCTGGGAAGCAAATGATTCGAGAAAATGCGGACCCTGGCCAAGACCAACGAGAAGAATAGACGCGATGATGAACTGGAAGAACCAGAATAATCCGGTAATAAAAAAGCCAGAGATAAGACCCAGTTTTCCCCGCCCGATGAATTTACCAAGGCTGAAGTGAAAATTATCAACTTCGCGATCAACTCGGGCCAGAAAACCTTCAATATGGACCATATCCCACTTCCTGGTCAGGCGCATGGAAACCGCCCGTAATATTCGCTTGAGAACCATAGGGTGCCGGACAGAAAAAGCAAAAGCAATGACACCAAGTGTCAGGAGAATCCAGAAGAGATAGATGAAGTAATTTATTATCGGGGGGAGGTGGACATATTTCCAGTAGGTGCCAAGAAGGAAAAAGACGACAGCACCCCCCATACCAAAAATGATCCCATCAAGGACGCGTTCCATGATCACTATGGCTGTCGCGTCCCCGAGCTTTACGTCTGCCCGGTAGAGCTCATGGATACGTACCGGCTCACCGCCTGCCTGTGAAGGTGTCATTGCGGCAAGGAGAAGATTTGCACAGACAAGATTCAAGCATTTGAGAAACCCGACATGGTAGCCCAGCGAATATGCCATAACCTTGATCCGGAGAGCCCATAACACAATGGTAAACAGATGGGAGCCGACTGCGAGCAGAATGATGAAGGGACTGAGATGGCCAAGTGCGATTATCGTGGATTCGTCAAAGGTGAAATAGAGCAGACCAACGAGAATACAGGTACTGATCCCAATTGAGATCCAGATCCACTTTTTATGTTGCGGGATCATGTCAACTACCTACAACTGAATGTGTGGTATTCCTGCATGTTCAATCGCGAGTGCCAGAATATCATTCAACGTGTCATTAGGTATTCAATCAGGATAGATAAAACGTCTTCTGAAATTCAGGCGGTGAAGAGACGTCGATCCCCTGTGATCCTAAAAAGCCCTGCCCTCACTCCGCAATCCAGCCAGCCATACCCGTAACTATATGATGCAAGCGCTGGTGCATACCAGTTTTTCTGAAGGTACATGTCTCCGGTTGTGCGCCATTGCTCTACAATGCTTACAACGTGTGCACATGCCAAATAGATCGGACTGGATGAATCTGGAGCCCAATCAATTGCCAGAGAGGCAAGAGTAAGCATATTTGCATATCGGATGGTCTTCTCTTCAAGTATAGCAGAAAAGAGTGGGGGAATTATATCGATACACCCATCAATTCCGGGAAATTGAGTATCTGTATTGATGACTCCAAGGTATGTCCCGGCATCAAGCCAGCCATAGCCGTAATACCATGCAGCAAGTGCATTGACGGGATCATTTCTCGTGTAAAAGACCCATCCGTCCTCCTTGTATGCAGTTGCCATTTCAACGATCTCTTCTGCAATCTTTCTGTATGGAGAGATAGTGGTGATGGCAGGTGTACATGACCCAAGAGCCGATCTGAAGGACCGGCAGAGCGTGATCAGAGCTTCGTTCATAGAGATGCCTTTGATATTTTCTGTAGTCCGGCAAACCGCTCAAGATATTCGCGCTCCATCAGATGAAGTTCTGCAGGAACGATTACTACATGGAGTGGAGGGCCAAAATCGTAGTATTTAAGATCATCTCCATTCCCGGCAAAGACCACCGGATCATCTGATCCTGCACGAGCGATCCCAACATACAGGGGGATCATCTGGTGGAAGCTGCGGGTGATCTCTTCGATGATCTCAATTGCCTCTGGTATCTGCATGTACCGGGTATCCTGGATATCAAGGTAGACGATGGTATGGAGATTTCGAGCGAGATTATCAGTGATCACCTCCACCGGGGTCGTCGGCATCCATTTTCCTTCAGGGAAAGGGAGCGAGCAGGATTTTCCAAAACGGTAATTCTGCAGGCCCGAGAGTCCGGACACTGCGCTGGCAATCGATGCAGCATGGATGATTGCCGTTTTAATGCCCCGGTCTGCCGCTCTGATCCTGAGATCTGCATGGGTTGTCGAGACCATGGTATCACCTGCAGTCAGGAAGACCGCAGCCCCACTTTCTGCCGCATCCAGGATTGGATCCGGGTTCAATTCCACATCATCACGGGAGAGGAGGCGGATCGGTTTTTCATAGAGCGCCTCCATCCTGTCGATATCAGTTCCCATCAGGCGTGAGGTATATGTCTCAAGGAATATGGCATCGGCTGATCGGATCAAAGAGAGCCCTTTTAATGAGATATCGGTCTCATCGTAGAGCCCAAGTCCAATGAATGTCAGCATAGTTCAATCCTCAGAAGGGAAACCAGGTGATCTGGTCGACCATCGAATCGATGACATAAAGGAATATGTGCTGTCGTATGCAGAGATACAATAGAGTGGAGGTTCCTGTCAGGTCCCAAATGGCGATCGGATATCTGATCTTCTGCCACACAAAAATCGGGATAATCCGTATCGGCAACAACACCGGTCACCAGAACTGATTTATCTTCAGTAGTTATCTTCACATTCCAGGTAAGGGTCATCAATTCAGGTTGTGTGACATCTATCATTAAGGATCACCTCTTCGCATTTCTGGTGATGATGAAAGATCTTCAATCGAACGCTCCTTCGAGGAGGAGTTTCAGGATATTGATCTCGCACGTCCCCTGATACAATGAGTATATCTAATAAGAACGGAATGCCAATACCAAAACGATGGGAACCGGGGTGAACGCCGATGTTGCCAGAATGCTTGAGAGAATCGCAGATCTCCTTCTCGTTATTGATGATAATCCGTTCAAGGTCCGTGCGTATCAGCGCGCGGCAGAAGCGGTGCGAAGGTGCCTCCGACCGGTTACTGAAATGAATAAGGCAGAACTCGTGGCAATAGATGGGATAGGAAAGGGAACAGCCGATGCCATCCTTTCTATTGCAGAGACCGGTCGATCACGGGAGTTAGATTCATTAATGGAATTAATCCCTCCTGATCTGCCTGAACTTCTTGAACTCGACGGTATCGGTCCAAAGACGGTGCAGAAACTCATGCGGCACCTGAATGTAACGTCAATTTCCGATCTTGAAGCAGCTGCACGCGGGCGTCGGATCAGGGCGCTTCGTGGGTTTGGGGAGAAGAAAGAGGAGGATATTCTGCGTTCTATTCAGGTATACCGGAATAGATCCGGCAGGATGCTCATCTCAGAAGCTGAGAGGATAGCTGGTGCTGTCAGTGCATACCTCACCCCGGGCACTTTCACGTATGCCGGGTCACTCAGACGCGGCCGCAGCACCATCGGGGATATTGATATCGTGACAACGGAGCCTTCTGGATCGGTAAATCCCCGCCTACGCCAGATTGCACAAGAGATCATTGATGAGGGGACGAAGAAGACATCGATCCTGTATGAAGGAAAGCGGGTCGACATCCGGTTTGCAGATCCCTCCGAGTTTGGTGCAACTCTCCTATACCTTACCGGATCAAAAGATTTCAATATCAGGCTCCGTGAACGGGCGATCCGTGGTACAATGCAGTTGAATGAGTACGGCCTTCTTGATAAGCAGACCGGAATGCTGAAGCGGTGTGCAACTGAAGAGGAAGTATTCCACATGCTGGATCTTCCATTCATCCCACCGGAACTCCGTGAGGACCGTGGTGAGATCGCTTCAGCTGAAGCAGGGACCCTGCCGGTGCTTATCGAACCAACAGATATCAGGGGAGACCTCCATGCCCATACACGGGGATCAGACGGGTCGATGACGGTTGATGAACTTGCAGCAATGGGTGATCACCTTGGGTATGAATATATCCTCTGTTCCGATCATTCAGCAAGCCTGGGGGTGACACGCGGCCTCACACCGGATGGAGTGAAGAAGCAGGCTCATGAGATTGAGATGGTAAACAGAAACCATGCCTGCCAGATACTTCAGGGGATCGAGGTGGATATCCTGGCTGATGGGAGCCTGGCCTTTACTGATTCGGTGCTTGCCGATCTGGACATTGTCATTGCATCTGTTCATTCTGCACTCAACCAGGATATGGATACGATTACCCGCAGGATGATCAAGGCAATAGAACATGATCATATCGATATCATCGGTCACCCAACCAGCCGCCTGATTGGAAGAAGGGGAGAAACAGCAGTTGATATTCCACGGATACTATCGGCAGCAGCAGAGACAAAGACTGCTGTTGAGTTGAATGCCTCGCCTCACCGGCTTGACCTTGATGATTTTTATTTGAAGACAGCAAACGAGTTAGGAGTGCTGATCGCAATTGGGACAGATGCCCATGGACCAGATGACTTTGCATCGATGAAATATGGGATCACAACGGCTCGCCGCGGATGGTCTGAGGCAGATGATATTCTCAATACCAAAAAGATCAATGAGTTGCTGGATTTTTTCAAATGATACATCGGATGTATGAATACCTGCTCAAGCAAGAGATCGCCGCACCTCCCCGCGAAATCTGTTTTATGCTAACTGTTTCAGATCTTCGTTCTGCACCGGAACGTATTGCAGAGGTGGTCAGTTGGGCAGGGGAGATAGACGGGATTATGATGCTGACATTCCATATTGATACCGATGATCTCTCGTGTGTTTCTCCATTTGTTGATGACCTGCAGAAGATTGGGACAATTGCCAATCTTTACCTGCATATAGGAAACGAGAATTATATAGCCGGAAAAGGTTTGAAAGTAATGATTGTTGCTGGAAAGAGCGGGCGCGAGGAGATTACAGAAAGTATTCAAAGTATTGCAGAAGAGGATGTGGATCCAAATCGTGTGACCGAGGAGTTAATCGAATCTCACCTCACGTTCAGATCTACACCTGATCTGATCATCAAGACCGGGGGCAGTCATCTCACCGATTTTCTGATCTGGCAGTCGGTTTATTCAGAGCTCTTCTTCCTGGATGTGAACTGGGAGTTTTTCCGGAAAACGGATTTTCTTCGCGCGATCCGGGACTTCCAGTCACGGGCACGTAGATTTGGTACCTGAGCGTTTTCTCTGATCGTACACACGGATTGCCCGCAGGAGATCAATTTTCCGAAACTGCGGCCAGTACGGGGCACAGAAGTAGACTGAGGATTCATTGCCGTTTGCAAGCCAGGGAAGGAAGTTTGATGTCCGGTATTCATTGCCGGTCCTGATGATCAGGTCAACCGGAGGAAGACCGAGGCCGTCGTGAAGGTTTGCCTCCACCATCTGTGGTGTGATCTGTTCAGGTGTAAGCGTGCCATCCTTCACCTGTTGAATAATACGGCGAGCGGCATGGATGATTTCGTTTCGTCCTCCATAGGCGATGGCGACATTGAGATAGTGGTTGCTGTAGTTTTTTGTTGCTTCTTCGGCCTCTTTAACACACATAAGAACATCTTCGGGAAGGAGGGATTTATCCCCAACCATCCGGACCCTGATCTTGTTTGTATGGACACGGGTATCAGTGAGGACTTTTAAAAACCGGTCTTTAAACAGTTCAAAGAGTTCATCGAGTTCTTCTTTGCTTCTGCGGAAATTTTCTGTTGAGAAGGCATAGAGCGTGATGTGTTTGATCCCAAACTCCTGTGCCCATTCAAGCATCGTTTCGGTCGTGTTTGCCCCCTGGCTGTGGCCATAGCCACCTTGTAAACCCATCTCTTTTGCATACCGGCGGTTGCCATCCTGGATGATTGCAATATGATATGGGATATGAGTGATGCTGGACCGCAGGATACGGTAGTAGAGCGGTTCAATAAGAGATCGGAGTGTCATAGCGGATCAACCTCCACGATCATCCCGTTGTTTGGGTACCGCTCAACGATCTCGCGTGAAAGGGTGGGATTGTCATTGAGGTCATCAAGGAGCCACCACTCACACTCCACACTCCCATCGGACTGGATCTCATAACTCTCCTTGTTGAAGGTGGCCAGAATATCGCTGAGATCACGATCAGATCTGATCCGACCGTATACGATTGTGCCGTCATCTGTGATCTCATCAAAGGGGCGTGCAGTCATGATGGCGATCCTGATGAGCCGTTCCCGCAGCTGAACTGCGTCTTTGAAGCCGGAAGAGCAGAAATGAACTAAGGGATCGTCTCTGATCTCGTCTGCCCATACCTGTGCGCCTTTCACCGCATTATAGAGGCCGTCAGCAGGTTCCATCCCCCGCTTCCTCATCTCCTCGGCGCAGGTCTCACCCCACTCGAGTTCGTTGATATTAAAAAAGTCAAGAAGCGGGAGCATCAGCCTGAGGTTCCCGATGCCAGGGAGGGAAGGGACCTCGATTCCGATGGCAAAACCCATCTCCTTTGCGAGGCAGGCAGACTCTCTATAGTCTGTATCCATGATATGGTCCCAGACCTCATATGGGGGGTGCATCCGGATCTCGTCAACGATTCCGTGAAGTGCGCTGAGTTCTGCTTGTGTTGGGGCACGGCCAGTATATAGATGGATATGGTGGTCATTTCCAAAGTGGTCTTTAAGGAGGCGGCAGTACCGGACAGTTCGATCGAGTGTGAGAAGGGGTTCACCGCCGGTGATCCCGGTGCCGAGGGCATCCATCGCTTCTGCTTCGGCGATGAGGTCGGCATCGTTATGGACGGGTTTATCATTTGCGAAGATGACGTCGAGATCTTTTCGCTCGGCTGAGAGCGGGCAGTACCAGCAGGTGCGGTCACAGAGACCGGTGACGAAGAGGACGAGTTTTGTCCCCTGGTGGCAGAGTATGCAGCCCTCGCTCAGATTGTCGGGGAGGATTGATTGGATGGGCTCCATCTGACCGCGTATCAGGTCTTCATTTGGCATGATATCGCCTCACGAAGGTGTGGTCTGAAGTCTCATAAACACAAGTGATGGTATACATATTCGTACTGATGGTATTGTTCTCTGCCTGTAAAACAGTATCCTGAGGTGCCACTCCAGTTGTGCAGGGCAGATCGTGTAGATCAGATGTCATCTTCACCAGTGCTGCACCAGGCATGTGCTGAAGTGACAATAACATCTATATCCCATAACGCAAATAATGTGAGGAAGCGCGATAATAGTCTAGTGGTAGGACAGGGGCTTCCCAAGCCTCTAGCCCGGGTTCGAATCCCGGTTATCGCATCACAATGCACTCTTCTTCGAGTTATGCAATCAGCATCATCGCTGAGAATAAAAAGGGTGTTCTCCGCGATATTGCAACCGTCCTCGCTGACCATAATGTCAATATCCTGACGATACAGCAGGAGATCATGAAACGCGGGCCGGATGCCGGGCTTGCATGGGTTGACCTTGAGATCGAGGTGGATGACAACTTCGGGTCAATTGTCGCGGCGCTGACAACTCTGCCACACGTGCATGAGGTGGAGACCCATGAAACCTTCTCAAAGATCTTTGGTCAGCGGGTCATCATCATCGGTGGCGGCGCCCAGGTTGCACAGGTTGCGATGGGTGCGGTGAATGAGGCCGATCGGCATAATATCAGGGGAGAGCGGATCTCTGTCGACACGATAGCGCTTGTTGGAGAAGATACGCTCGCATTGGCTGTCGATGCTGTAACACGGCTGCCACGCGCCTCAATCCTTGTGCTTGCCGGATCGATCATGGGAGGAAAGATAAGTGCAGCTGTCGAGAATGTTAAATCTGAAGGAATTCCAGTTATTGCCCTGAAGATGGCCGGAAGTGTGGTCCGCCACGCCGATCTCGTTGTCACCGACCCTATCCAGGCAGGGGTCTTTGCAGTGATGCATGTCTCTGAAAAGGCCGTCTTTGATATTAACCTGGTAAAAGGCCGTGAGTTCTAAAACATGAGTTCAAATAGATACATGTATTCAAAGATGTTCATACTGGGGGTGGCAGCCTGTGGATGACATCATACAGCGTGCAGTTGCCGTCCTGCAGCGTGATGGGCTTATCGTCTACCCGACTGAGACGGTGTATGGGCTTGGAGGCGATGCGTTCTCAGATATCGCAATTGGCCGGGTGTATGAGGCAAAAGACCGGCTCAGAGGAAAACCAATCTCAATTGCAGTTTCCGATATTGAGATGCTCGCCTGTGTTGCCTACCTTGACGAGGCGGCAGAGCGCTTCATCAACCGCTTTCTTCCCGGCCCGGTAACAGTAGTACTGAAAGCAAAGAGCTGTGTGTCAGCAGAACTCACCGGCGGGACAGGGATGATCGGGATCCGCTGGCCCGATCATGAGATTGCACTTGCGATCATCCGGGAACTCGACGCTCCGATCACGTCAACAAGTGCAAATATCTCCGGTGACGTTGCACCACGAACTCTCTCTGAAGTAAATGTCCGCTATGATCTCTTTGTTGATGGCGGTTTGCTTCCGGGCACCCCAAGCACTGTTGTTGATCTCACAAAAAAAGAGATCATCCGGCCGGGAGCAGAACTGGACGAAATCATTAACTTCCTCATCAAAATGGATTGAATTGCATGGAACATCCAATCAGGCTCCGTGACTTTGTGATCGATGTTGATGGATGCATCTATGCTGTCTCCGTGTATGACAATGATGAACGGGTCGGCTGCATCCTCAGGTACCTCCCTCACCCGGATGGTGACCGGATTGCACCTGATGGAACACGGTATCAGAAGATCGAGTTTGAAGAGGCATATACCTGGGTTTTTCGACACCGGCCTGAGTGGGCAGATACCGTCCACCGGATCCCGCGCTCCGCGATCAGTTGCATCCTGAAGCCAGAAGAAGAGATGGGCGCAATTATGCAGAGAGATAAACGTGTTCAGCGCCTAATGAACCTTTTTTCACTTCCTGACCGGAGTTACGGCTGTACCGGATCCCTGCTCTGCGGGCTTGAAGATGAGACATCTGACATCGATCTCGTTGTCTATGGTGATCATTGGTTTTCCGCCCGGCGACAGCTCGAAGAAGCGGTGAAGGCAGGTAAAATACCGGAAATGAGTGAGGAGATGTGGCGAAAAGTTTACAATAAACGCATCCCCGAGATCACTTTTGATGACTTCGTCACCCATGAAGCACGGAAATACAACAGGGGAGAGTATGAAGGCACTTATTTTGATATCCTCTTCAGCCGCAGCTACGACCAGGTAAACGCAGTTCCCATTCGAAAAGGAGAGCCTATGAAAAGCGAAGTAATTGAAGCCCGCGTAACAGATGCTTCACTGGCATTTGACAGTCCTTCAGTCTATCATATTGATCATGAAGAGATCAGCACAGTCCTTTCTTTCACCCATACCTATGCCGGCCAGGCCTGTGCAGGCGAAGTGATTGAAGCGGCCGGTGTTGTTGAGGATATGGGCGATACACAATGGCTGATCGTCGGTACAAGCCGGGAGGCACGGGGGGAGTATATCATCTCCCTGACTCTCCTTGACCGGTGATTTTTCATTATGCCTGGGGGCGATTCCAGGCACGCTTTTTATACCTGTCATGGGAGACACGTGCCCTGTATGGTGGTTCCAGGCACTCTTCTTAACCAGTTCTGCCTGGTACATGCAGGTATTCAATCATGTTCTGCCTGGATCCCTGTTTCAGTTCCTCCTGAAGAACCGCTCAAGGAGGGTCGGCGGTTCACGGATACATGTTTCTTTCTTCGGACACCGCTCACATGGGGCATCTGGTGGTGCACGCGGTGTTTCCCCGCGATAGATCGCCTCGACCTTTTTGAGCGCAGAAAGAAGCGATCTCCGGTCCGAAGCAGTTGGTGCAACCCTCCGAACGGTGCCTGATGGAATATAGACGATCCTGACTTCCGATGAACGGGTTGATATGCCGGTACCTGGTCTGCCGGATAAGCCTGGTCTGGCTGAAAGTCGAAAAAAACCCGGCACTCCTGATGTCCCGGATACCCCCGGTGGACCGGGCATCTCAAGCTCTTCTGCGGCAAGGAGATATGCAGCCGCCCGGATCCGGTCCTGCTTCCAGACCCCATGGGTTGGGGCACGGGTAGCCCGGAGGATGCCGATCTCCGGGTGACTATCAAAAAGCCAGTCAATCCGTCCTGATATGGCATACTTTTTGTGTTTGCATGCAACATCTATGGCAACCGGAGGGTCCCAGTGTGGGTTCTGGTCAATGCCCCTGCATGCTGCAACACACGCTTCCAGGTATGAAAACATCTCATCGTTGATATCCGGGCGGACAAGCCTGATCTCCTCCCAGATTGAACGGGCATCGAGATCTGCACCTGTATGATGATTCCAACCGGCATCGCTTTTGAGATGAGCACCGCCTCCCAGGTGATACCCCACCTGCTTGGCTACAGTGTATTGAAACGGCTCCTCAATTGGTTCAAAGCGTTCAAGGTATACCCGGACCGGGCAGACTGACGATCGGACGATGGTTGAAACCGGGATATAGTGTGGTTGCCCGGGTTTCAGATGGTGTTTGAGCTCACCGGGTTGGGAGGGGTGCGTGGGTGCACCGGATTGGGAGGGGTGAGTAGCTTGTCTGGATTTCCAGGATATACCATCTCCAGGATAATCTTTATCCGGATGATAATCTCCCGGGTAATCACCAGGAGAATCATCGTTTGGACGATCATCTCCCGGACAATCAGGATCATATGCAGAGTTGGGCCATGACATGCTTCACAAAGCTTTTCGTTTTCGTCTGCTAATAGATTTGCATGGCTTCAAAGGAGATCACTGTAAACGTCCCCAGGGAACTTGATCCAGTATATAGCAATATGATCCAGATCGCCTTCAAGGATGATGAGTTCACCCTCCTCTTCCTCCACCAGATCCCAAATCTCAATCAGGCAAAGGCCAAGGCGATTGTCACGATCAGCCCAAAGCATGCCAAGAAGCTGCTTGCTGTCCTTAAACAGACGGTATCTGAGTTCGAGTCCAAATTTGGAGAGATCGAGGCACCAAAAGAGCCGCCAGCAGGCGAATCGGTGACCATGCGAGGATACTCGTAAGTGCTGAGTAGGCAATCCAACAAAGTAATCCATCAAAGATTGACCGGGATACGAAGGAAGAACGGGTTTAACCCGTAATACCGTGAAAAGACCAAAATAAACCCGGAAAGAGAACAAAGAAAGAGAAGGAGAGAGAAAGAGAGAGGAGAGATCAGAACCTTTTATACTTTTCAATACATATGTAAGTGACACAATGCCGCCGTGGCTTAGCCCGGTATAGCGGCTGATTCGTAATCAGCAGGTCGGGGGTTCGAATCCCCCTGGCGGCTTGATTTTTGTTTATTTGATATCTTGCCATCTTTGATATATGGACTGCAGCAGTAGAGCCATGGATGATAAAAGAACGTTACAAGCTCCACTTCTGGGATGCCCTGCTGGTTGCAACAATGCTCGAAAACCATATTCATGTGATATATACCGAAGCTGCACATTTCAAGAGAATACCCGGCATCACCGTGGTGAATCCATTCGATAGATCCAGTTCATAATAACAGCCAGAATCATAATATCACCCAAACGCTCCCTTGCCGCGATCACGTATAGGAAAAAATAAGAACTATCCTTTCGTTTTTATATAGGACGTTCATCTGACAGGCAACAGAAAAAAATGGAAAACGACGAAAATTCAAGATGTTTGCCAGATATAGCAAAATAACGTGAGATTAAAGATGAGGTGAACCATGGGTGGGGAGTATGAAGAGGCATTCACTGAGGCAATATCAGGCCCCGAGCAATTCTGGGGGGCTGCTGCAGAAAAAGTCAGGTGGTATCGGCCATATGATCGGGTATTGAGCAACAGCACTCCTCCCTTTTACCGGTGGTTTGAGGGAGGGCTCATCAATACATGTTACAATGCCCTTGATTATCATGTTGAACAGGGGAGAGGCGATCAGATCGCACTTATCTATGACAGCCCGGTAACAGACACGATACAACAATTCACCTATGCTGAACTTCTTGATATCGTGGCACGCTGTGCCGGAGGCCTGAAGGCACTTGGTGTACAGAAAGGCGACCGGGTGATTATTTACATGCCGATGATCCCCGAGGCAGTGATTACCATGCTGGCATGTGCCCGGATAGGGGCAATTCACTCAGTCGTTTTTGGCGGGTTTTCATCCCGCGAACTGGCAAAAAGAATCGAAGATGCACAGCCCGCCGTTATCGTCTCTGCTTCATGCGGGATCGAGGTCGACCGCATCATACCCTATAAACCCCTGCTCGATGCCGCCCTTGCTCAATGCTCCCATATACCAGAGAAATGCATCTTTGTTGAGCGGAAAGAAGCCCCTATTGAACTAATTGAAGGAAGAGATCTCTCATGGGAGCGCCTTATGAAAGCTGAACCTGCCCCCTGTGTGCCCGTCCATGCAACAGATCCCCTGTATATTCTCTATACATCCGGAACGACAGGAAAACCAAAAGGCGTTTTAAGAGATAACGGAGGCCATTGTGTTGCACTGACCTGGAGCATGGAACATATCTATGGTGTTAAACCGGGTGATGTCTACTGGGCCGCCTCAGATATCGGCTGGGTCGTCGGGCATTCCTATATCGTCTACGGACCGCTCTTCTATGGCTGCACCACGATCCTGTATGAAGGAAAATCCGTTGGTACACCCGATCCCGGAGCATTCTGGCGTGTGATTGCCGATCATGGCGTATCTGTTCTCTTCTGTGCACCAACAGCCTTCCGGGCTATCAGAAAAGAGGACCCGGACGGCGCATATATCAAAAAATATGATCTTTCAACCCTCAGAACCCTCTTTCTTGCAGGGGAACGGTGTGACCCTGATACACTCCTTTTTGCAGAAGAAAAACTTAACGTGCCGGTCATCGATCACTGGTGGCAGACCGAGACCGGCTGGGCCATTGGTGCAAACTGTGTCGGCCTTGAGCTGCTCCCTGTCAAACCGGGCTCATGTACAAAACCGGTACCAGGCTATAACGTCTGTGTTCTTGATGTGGAGGGCAATGTCATTCCCCGGGGAGAAACCGGAAATGTCGTTGTCCAGCTGCCGCTTCCCCCCGGATGCTTCACAACACTCTGGAACAATGATGCAGATTGTGTGACAACCTACTTCTCGGCATATCCTGGCTATTACCTGACATCTGATGCCGGATTCATCGATGATGACGGGTACCTCTGGATAATGGGGAGAACAGATGATATCATCAACATTGCCGGGCACCGGCTCTCCACCGGTGCGATGGAAGAGGTGCTTGCATCACATCCTGATGTAGCAGAGTGTGCAGTCTGTGGTGTGTATGATCCGGTGAAAGGCGAAGTGCCGCTTGGTTTTGTGGTCGTCAAAGCTGATGTTGAAAAAAATCACGAAACACTCGAAACTGAACTCATAGGTCTTGTCCGTCAGAGAATCGGACCTATAGCCTCTTTTAAAGCTGCAGTAGTTGTCAAGCGCCTTCCAAAAACCAGATCAGGCAAAATTCTCCGTGGAACAATGAAAAAAATAGCTGATGGCGACCCCTACCAGGTCCCGGCAACAATTGACGACCCGGCAATCCTGGATGAAATTACAGCAGTTTTAACCGGGAGAGGATATCCCAGGAGATGAACCAAATCTCCCCGGTGCACCCGGTTTTCTGCATGATAAATGGGAGAACCATGTCAGGGTGTACCTGGACAATTCCGATTGTCATGGAAATAAAATGACCAGCCCGGACACGATGAAGGGGCACATCTTCAGAAACTGGTGTTACCATCACACTGACATAAGAATACCGGATGGATCAAGTAAGGTTTTACTATCGTGAGCAACGGCAGGGTCAAAAAAAAATAGACATAATTATACTGTTATTTGAAGTACACCCCAACGTCCCGCATTTTATTATTTTTTGCAATATTCAGGATGAGCGGGGTGATGCTTTCAACTATTGAAGATACAGAAAGAGGGCCTGCATCAAGCGGTGTTAACCGGGGGATATCCCGGATCATATCCATGACGACACTTTTTGCGGCTGCATCATCGCCGCATACAGCAACTGAATAATCAAGGAGAGAATCAAGCTCCTTCCACTTATGAGCAGCGATATTATTGAAGGCAGACACAACCCGTGCATTCTCTGGCAGGCGGTTCTTAATAAACACTGCTGCCGATCCCTCGTCTGGCGGGGCATAATAAAAATGATCTGACCGTGCGATCGGGTTCACCGGAGAGATGACAATCTTATCCTCAAATCCATGAAGAGCAGAGAGGGTCGACTCAACATGGGCAAACGGGAGAGCAAGCACGATAATATCACCTGCATCAACTGCCTCCTGGTTGCTGACACCACGGCAGAGAGAGTGTACTCCACGATCCCTGAGAGTTTCAATTGTACAGTCACTTGCCGCACATGCCTTCGATTCATCCCTTGATCCAAGGATCACTTCATGGAGATGGGAGAGGCGAAGCGCCATCCCCTCACCGATATCTCCGGTTCCACCAACAATTCCGATTTTCATAGAATGACCTTCCTGTACAGTCGCAGACCGCATAATACTGCAATCCGGGTGCTGTTGATAAAAACGATAGAAAGAGTATTAAATATTGTTGTTTTTGTCAGGAAGAGGAATGCATGCGATCATTCCTCTATGACATGGATTAGGTTCTCCATCACGGTATCAACCGCCTGCCAGGTCGGGTTGTCCTCACGACGGATAATAAACGGTCTGCCATCATCTCCTGCTTTGCGCATATCGATATCCAGTGGAATGCTTCCAAGGAACGGGACATTAAACTCTTCAGCTGCTTTTCTGCCGCCATCTTTTCCAAAGAGATCGATTCCTTCATGGCAATGGGGGCATACCATACCACTCATATTCTCGATGATACCAAGGGGTCTGATCCCGAGCTGTTCAACAAATTTTAGTGCCTTGCTGGAGTCAAGAACCGCAACATCCTGCGGGGTCGTCACAATGATTGCACCTGCGATATTGGGTGCAAGCTGGACGATCGAGAGCGCTTCGTCTCCGGTTCCAGGCGGTAGATCAACAACCAGGAAGTCAAGCGGACCCCAGTCTACATCAGAGAGAAACTGCTGGATTGCAGCCATTTTCATTGGACCCCGCCAGATAACCGGAGTCGAGCGCTCAGGGAGGAGGAATGCCATTGAGATGACCGCAAGCGACCCGGTCACTTGTACCGGCAAAATTTTCTCCCCCATAACCTGCAGTTTATGGTCTTCAAGCCCGAGCATCTTTGGAATGTTTGGGCCATGGATATCAATATCCATCAGGCCGGTTCTGAACCCATGGTTTGAAAGTGCGTATGCAAGGTTCACCGAAACTGTGCTCTTCCCGACACCACCTTTTCCCGAGAGGACGAGGACGACATACCTGACATCGATATTGGCCTTGAGTGGGAGCTGTGACTCGCATTCTTCGGTCTTGATCGTGCATCCTTCACACTGTCCGTCGCAATTCTCTACTGACTGTTGATCTGTCATGGTTTACCTCACGAATATCTGCGTGATGGTAGGTTGCAAAAGGAAGATTATAGGTGTATAGATTGGTGCAACCAATCGAGAACCGTCCATTCAGCTTTCTTCGTCCTCTATATTCGAATCGATTTCAGGAGAGTATGGTTTGATATCAAGGACAGGTGTCCCGTTCAGCGCATCAAGACCGTGTACATGCAGGATTCGCCCCTCACATTTGATGAGATCAACAAGCGTCAGGCCGATAGGGTTTGGCCGGTTGGGAGAGCGGGTGGCAAAGACACCGCGCGGATTACCTCTCCCGGGCCTGTCAACCCAGAGTTGATCGCGACTGCCTCGGTCAAACCAGTAGAGTATAAAGAGGCGCTGGCAGGATTGGATCCCGAAAAGCCCATCTTCATATTCAGGGAAAATCTCAATTGTACATGGAACTGGATCAAGCCTCCCCTGCCTGGGTGCATCTCCCTGTTCACGATATGGGGACCTGACGACGCCAATCGGCTTCACCTTCCCACCTGCAGGCTTTTCAGGCAGGGTGGAAAGCGCTTCTGCATCCAGCGCCTCATTGGCGAGCTGATCCGCTCGCTGGATGAAGGGATTGGTCCTTGGCACAGAGGTAAAGGTGACCTGAGAGAAGCGTTTTGTTTCCTCATTTGCCTGCTGGAAGAGCGGGATAAGGCCTTTTGCCCTGACTGCATAGGAGCCGACCATCTGCCTGACAACAAGTTCACTATCCATGTACACATCAACCCGGTCTGCGCCATATGATGCAGCAGCAGCAAGGCCGGCTATCAACGCGTTATACTCTGCTTTATTGTTGGTTGCCCGGCCAATCGTCTCCCCATGCTCAAGAACAATCCGGCCATCTTCAACAATAAGGTACGCTATCGCTGCCTTTCCCGGGTTCCCCCGTGATGCCCCGTCTGTATACAGTTCAACCTTTTTTGTCATGATGTTCCCGATCCAATCCTTTATCTCGTTTCTGGTATAATCACCGGATGATGGAAAAACTGACGGTAATCCTTGGATTTCTTGAGTTTCCACCAACCCACACAAGGGATGGAGGCAACATCTCTCCACAGATCCGGCTCTTGAACCTTAAATCTCCATATCTTGCGGTCTTTGCATATAACCCCTATGAACCGGGGTGTTCATTCTGCACCTGGGTTGCATGGGATATTCCTCCTGTCGATATAATCCCTGCAGGATTTCCAGATGATGCAGAAATAGAATCTCCAATCCATGCAAAGCAGGGGAGAAACGACTATGGGGATATTGGTTACCGGGGTCCGGCACCCGAACCGGGCGAGTCGCACCGGTATCTCTTCAAGGTCTACGGCCTCGGAAGCGTACTGGATGTTCCCCCTGGATCTGATCCGCATGCAGTTATCGAGGCAATGAAAGGGCATGTCCTCCAGTTTGGCCACACCCAGGCACTCTCCCAGCGGTAATAGAGCGACCGAAAGTTCCATATGGAGCCCTTTCAGCCCGGGCAATGTATATATATACCATGCTCTCTTTTACTTCACTGGTGGACATCATGGAGAAACTCAAAGTAACGCTTGGAACACGGGAATTTCCTCCGGACTATACCTGTGACGGGACAGATCGCTCTCCACCCCTGTATATCGAGGGGCTTAATGAGAACGTGAAGGCACTTGCCGTGATCATGGTGGATTCAAGTTCCAGCGGAGGCGGTACCTTCACCCATTGGATCATCTGGAATATCGAGCCGGTGCGGATCCTGCCAGAAGCACTTGATAAAGAACCCGAAATCACCTTCCCGGTCCGTGCCCTTCAGGGGGTAAACGACTTTGGCCAGATCGGCTACTCAGGCCCCTGTCCAGAATCCGGCCCACCCCACCGGTATGTCTTCAAAGTGTATGCTCTTGACCAGGAGCTTCCACTTACAGGCGGGGCATCCAAAGATGAACTAGCAAAAGCCCTTGCAGGCCGTATCATCCAGTTTGGCGATGCTGAAGCTATATATTCACGTTGATCAGTAAATCGGCCAGAATATGAGGAGCAGCGGGACAGAGACAATGACAATGATCATCTCAAGGACAAGTCCCATCCTCCAGTAGTCAGTGAACCGATATCCTCCCGGTGCCATAACAAGCGTATTGGATTGATGGCCAATCGGGGTCAGGAAAGCACAGGAAGCCCCGATAGCAACTGCCATCAGGAAGGGATCAATGGATCCCCCCATATCCAGCGCAATACCGATAGCAATAGGTGCCATAAGAACCGCGGCTGCTGCATTATTCACCAGATCAGACAAAAACATGGTGATGACCAGGAGAAGAGCGAGGGTCACTGCAGGAGGAAAGATTGATGATGCCGTAACAATACTCCCGGCGATAAGTGCCGCACCCCCGCTCAGTTCAAGCGCCTCGCCAACAGGGATCATGGCACCAAGAAGGATGTGAATCGGCCATTCAACACTCTCATATGCCTCACGAAGCGATATGATGGACGTGAGGATCATCAGGACAACTGCGGCACTGAACGTGATCTGGACCGGAAGAATACCAAGTGCCGATATCCCAAGAGCTGTACCAAAGATTCCAACAGCAAGCATAATCATTTTATGGCCTCCTATTTTGAGGCCGCGTTCAGCAAGCGGCAGGCATCCAATCTTTGGAAGTGCTGCATACAGTGTGTCCTTTTTCCCCTGAAGGAGGAGAATATCGCCTGGACGGAATCTGATCTGGTTTAACCGGTCCCGAACGCGAGCACCCTCGCGGGCAACAGCGAGGAGATTGATCCCATGAATCCAGCGAAGATTCGCTGAGTAGGCTGTAAGGTCAACTATGGGTGAGTCAGGTTTCACGATCGCCTCGATGATCCCAACAGTATCAGATCCGATCACCTCTTCTGAGATATCGACTTGTTCACTCAGTTCCAGATCTGTTGCATCAAGGAGGATCTGGAGATCATCGGAATCTGCCTTGATGATGAGGATATCACCTTCCAGAATGGTTTCATACATTGAAGGGGCAACGATCTTTTTGTTGTTTCTAATCACCCCCACCACCATTACCTCTGCTTCAGTGGCAGCACCGATATCCATAACCATCCTGCCTCCAAATTTTGACTTCTCAGGGACCCTGATCTCGGTCAGGTAACCTTTCACGGAAAAGAGCTCTTCTTTTGATGCAGGGCTTTCACGAAGCGGAACCAGCCTCCAGCCAATAAGGGCTATGAAGAGAAGTCCACAGATTGCAACACCAACTCCGACATAGGCAAAATCAAAAATGAGGAAGGGATCAAGATCATTTCTGGCACGATATGTCGCAATAATGATGTTTGGGGGAGTCCCAATAAGGGTGGTCATGCCTCCAAGGAGCGAAGCAAACGCAATCGGCATCAGAAGGTATGACGGTGACCTGCCGCTTTTGCGGGCTGTCCTGATGGCAACAGGCATCATCAGGGCAAGTGCCCCGACATTATTCATAAAGGCAGAGAGAAGGGCGACGATGCCCGAGAGCGAGAATATCTGTTTTACCTCGCCATCACCGACATGTGAAACCCAGCGGGTCAGGATATCAATAAGCCCGGAGTTCTGGAGAGCTTTGCTGACGATTAAGACCGCTCCCACGGTGATGACCGCAGGATGTCCAAACCCAAGGAATGCATCCATTGGATCGATGATGCCGGCAATTGTTACGATCAGGAGCGCTATCAGTGCAACAATATCGTATCGTATTTTACCGGTTGCAAACAGTACAAGCGCTAACGCAAGCGTTCCAAAGACGATCAGCATATCGGGCATCGGAATCCAGTACGTACAGGATACAGGATGATGAATACACAGATAATTCTTCCTCCCGATAGCCCCTTCCGTCCGAAGGCACCTATCAGATGACTCCGTATTACGCGTCCTTCCTCATCGCTTCTTTCCGCATCTCCTGCGGCATCAGCTCGATTGCATACCGAAGAGCCGTCCGGGGCATTATTCTCTTCTTCCCAAGAACGTACCCAAAAACCGCATCCCTGTGCTCTCTGCTTGCCTCCTTCAGAAGCCATCCATAGCCTTTCCGGACAAGATCATCGCCATCCTGTAAGAGGATATCAGCCAGTGAACAACGCCACACCAGGCATTATGGTAGGACGCAGCTGTTGTTTCCGCCAATCATCTGCTCCGCTATAGGATACCCGACTTCCACGTTGCGGTGGGCATATCCCAGCACGCACCGCAGGGTATAGATCCGTGAGACAGGACAACAGCGCCCCACTGGATATACCCTG
>QZAC01000159.1 GCA_003838065.1 Methanocalculus sp. MSAO_Arc2 | reverse complement strand
CGTTATCCTCGATATTCGCACGGATGTCCTCAAAGAAGGGTGCAGCATTGATGTGGCAGGCTGTAGCAACGATCATCGTCGCATTATGTCCAAGGATCATCGTCAGGGCATTGACAATCCGTGAGAATGTCCTCCGATCCGTGGGATCAACGAGGTGGTACTCGAAGACATCCCGGATCTGCTCAACAAGACCCGGGTTTTTCCTGATACTCTCACCAAATATCCTGAGATCACGGATGAACGCATCGGGAACCATGCCGGGATCAGCTGATTCCAAAACAGGTTCTGCAGCCGGTTCAGGGGCACCGGGATCGCCTTCATTTTCTGCTTTTTCCTCTATAACAGGTGATCTGGTTTGAAGTTCATAATCTAGAGCAGGTTCCTCTTCAAAGATCTCATCTTCCATTGGTGATATGTAGAGAGAGTATCCTTAAACCCCTTTGTGTCCGGGCATGAGGCGGGATATAAAAAAAGAAAAAAAATTAGATATATGGGTTCCGAAGTGCCTTTCCAACACCGTAATCGGTTGCACGGCTCTCAAGGTACTTCTGGTTCTTTTCGATCTTCTCGGTAGCGAGCTTCGTGACGAGATCGATGCCAGGTTTAACGGAATCCATTGGTTTTGTCTCGAATGCACCAGCTGCGATCGCCTTTGCCCATATATCGTCACCATTTGCCGACCTGACAAAGACTGTGGACCAGCCATCAGGACTCCCGACTGAGCCAGTTGAGATGTCGGCAAGATTTGCGACATAGTCAAGACAGACATGGCAGCCTGGCTGCTCATATTTATGGGTGACCTTCAGCGGGAGCTGAACGGTAGCACCGCGCTCGGTATAGATCCAGAACTTGCCCTTCCCTATATCAAGTTTTGAGACATTGTCAAGCTTTGTTGCACCATGATCTTCCACGAGCTGGACAATTCCCTCGTAGGGGAAGTTCTCCATGCAGAAGATACCAATTGCAAGTGCAATCTTATCAGGGACATCGCGGAGCCCCACTGGATACAGCTGCCCCTTCCTTAGAGCCTGCATCTGGCAGGGGGTGCCGACGACACCAATCCTGTCAAGTCCGTAGCTCCGGGTTGCCTCCTTGATGAGGGACATGTTCGGAGAGATTGAGTAGCGGGTTCCGCGCGATGCCAGAAGCTCCTCGCGTGTGGTCGCAACCATCGGCTCGGGCTTGAATGGCTCATCGCCCGGGCCTGCTACTATCGCACCATCGATGATGCCAGCATCAAGCGCATAGGCAAAGAGCTGGGTGACGATGCCTCCATCCTGTGATTTGCGGACGATCTCCGGATCTGTGCTGCGTGCCGAAACGACCTGTTTGTAGTTACCAAGTACCATTTCTTCTCCCTCCTTAAGGCTGCATAGCAGCGTTTATCGCATCGATGATACCCTCATACTGGTTGACCACATCGAAGCTGTAGAAGCTCCGCGGGCACTGGGCATAGCATGCGCCGCACTTGACACAGAGGTCGCGCTCGATCTGGGGTTTGCCGTATTCCATGGTGATCGCACGAACCGGGCAGGACGCTGCACATGAACCGCAGCCCATGCAGAGACCCTGGTTGATCACCTGGGTCATGATATCGCATCCGCAGGCTTCGGTGCCTGCCTTTGCGAGGTTCATGAACGGTGTCAGGTATGCTCCTGCAAGCGATTTCTGCTCGTCGTTTCCTTTCAACAGCAGGTACGCCATAACACAGACGTTTCTGATCTGCTGCGGAGTTGGTGCACACCCGGGGATGTAAACATCCACATCGATGAGATCGCCGATTGGCAGGTACCCTTCATGCTGGGGCTGGTTCATCTGACCGCCGCGGCAGAACCGGGTGATGTTGCCATAGCAGGCGCATCCTCCAAGTGCTACGACGATCTTTGCGTTCTTTCTGGTCTCGATGATCTCCTCGACTGAAAGGTGGTCATGAATACAGACCGACCCTTCGACAAGGGCAACATCCATCTCAGGGATATGCCGGACATCTGCTAATGTGAGTGCATAGACGAGGTCCGCATATTTGTCAAGAATTGTTAACAATCCTTCATAGTTATCTGCAAAGGACACAAGGCACCCGGTGCAGCCACTCATGTGCACGTGTCCTACAGTAATCTTGTCAGCCACTGGCTTCTCCTCCTTTGGTTCTTTTATGATTGACGCCTTCTCTTCGATAATTACGTCAGCCGGTTTTTCAGCCGGTTTTTCAACCGGTTTTTCAGCCGATAATTCAGCCGGTTCTTCGACTGGTTTATCATCCTGCTTCTCCCCACTGACATCGCGTTTACCGAATAATAGGGCTTTCAGGGATTCAAGAATTCCCATAATCCACCCCTATTTCCTTCAATACAACCTGAATTGTCAGGGGTATAGCATCCTCAACCTCCTTTGAAATGCCTATTTCAAAGTCGGAGGTGGGCACGTTCTTTGGCTGGCACCCGATCACCATGATATCTACGATATCTTTCAGCCGGTTCAACGGCTCGGTCAGATCCCATGAGTGGGCATCCCGGTAACTGCCAGGCGGGAGATCCTCTACTCCAAGCCTGGTCAGGGTCCCGGGAGCAGCTCCAAAATCGACGATATCGATGATGATAAGTTTTCTGGTGACCCCGTTGTCGAGCATGGTAAAGCAGAAATGGGGGCCTCCAAGGCCCACATCCACCGCTTTCACATTGTCGGGGAGTGTATACTCCTTCAACCGCCCCACAACCTCCGGCCCATATCCATCATCGCCAAAGAGCATGTTGCCGCAGCCGGCGATGACTATCTCGGGGTACAGCTCATCCATGAACGCACTCACTCAAGGAGTTTCTCAGCAATGAGCCGCCTGTCCTCGTCTATGACGATCATGTGAGTCGCACAGGAGACACAGGGGTCATAGCCACGGACGATAATCTCGGCAAGCTGCCAGGGTGCTCCTTCAAGAGCCCGGCTGCAGGTGGGGAAGTTCCAGGTGGTTGGAACGAGCATCGAGAAGTACTCGACCTTGCCATTTCTGACCTTCGCCAGGTGGGTATCACAGCCTCGCGGTGCTTCGTTTGCAGCCCATCCGATTGAGCCGTCACCCTGTGGAATCACGTCCGGAATAACCGGTCCTGAGCAGTTCAGGGCGTCTGCTGCCTCGATGATCTTGTAGACAGCATCCATGAACTCCATCTCACGGGCAATGTTCTGGCCAATCGTTCCCTTTTCGTCATAGTTCTTGTAGGTTACCAGACGGGCACGGGGGCCGACCTCGACGGGCTGGCCGTCATAGAGCGGGACACCGGTGCAGGCTTCCATCTGCGGCCAGGCCTTGGTGCCTGCCTTTGTGGTGCCACCGACCGGGTAGGATGGATCATCAAGTGTGATCTCTTCCTCGCCCATGTACCAGTCCCATGGCCGGACTTCGGTCCAGCGCTCGGGGAACCAGCGTGGGTTCTCGTCAAGGGAGCTGCTGCCGTAGACCGGGTCAACTGCCATGTATCCCTGGTTGTGGTATCCAAGGTCCTTTGGTATCGGGATCTCCTTGCCACCGACTTCTGCCCAGTCACGCTTCTGGTAGTTCCGGAAGATTGCAATCATGAACTCCATCTGTTCACGTGCAAGCGGGAGAGCCATCTTTGCGAGATCCTGGATCTTTGCTCTTGCCCTCGGGGTGATGTTTGTGTACATACCACCGACACGGGGGTTTGATGGGTGAACCGCTTCGCCGCCTGCAATCTCGCCGATGGTCTGGCCGACCATTCTGAGAGTCTGGATACGCTTTGCAACGCTTCTGACCGGCTCCTCAGGTGTGAAGGGGTTAATCTTTGTATCTGTTCCTGGAAGATACATATCAGGTAACACCAGGATGTCATGCAGTGCATGGCTGTGCAGCCTGTTTGCACACTGGAGAATCAGTCTGAGAAGATATGCATCTTCTGGGATCTCACATCCGATTGATGCCTCCATCGCTTCTATTGCAGCGAGGGTGTGGGCAATCGGACAGATACCACAGACACGTGATGCGATCTTTGGGACCTGCTCCATTGTCTTGCCTATGGCAAGCTTTTCAACACCCCTGACAGGAGTAATGGAGATCCAATCTCCGCGCTCGATGATGCCGTCGTCATTGACTTTCAACACGAGCTTGGAGTGGCCTTCATGCCTTGTGGTTGGGGAAACTTCTACTACTTTCGACAATGTTATCGCCTCATCCAAAATGTGGTAGTCGATTTGCTATACAATATCTATTCCTGTGCGGTTATGACACGTACCAAAGTACGCTGAAGTAATTTAGATCGATATCGTTAATTTATGTTTGGATTACGATACAGGCAAACATAATACTATAAATAATATAATTAATAAAAGGTATTACAAATAATAGAATAATTCACAAATTTCGGTATGTATTCCCGATAGCGGCAATAACTCGATTGTTTTTCAAAAGCTGGTGCGCGCTACTTTCCTAGAATTACCAAACATACAATTTATTAATGCAAAATGAAGTCGATTACGAAGATTCCAGTGCAATAGAAGAGAGATGAGAAGAGATTTGGGTATTACTTCATCCACAATAGACAGTCAAATCTCTGCCTTAATCGCCGTTTAATTCCGCATACAACTCAGCAAGCGTTGCATGCCGCTCTGCATAGGCGTCATGCTGGTGAATGCTCTCCTCATTTGTCTGTCGTATGGTGACATATGCATCACCCGGCAGGTGACCAAAGGTACCGACAACTTTCTTTGCCATCTCCCGAACACAATCTTCGACAAATCGTGGATTTTTATGAGCCTCCATGACGACATAACTCTCATCACCCCGCTTTAAAAGTTCATAGATCTCCGCACTCATCGACTCCTTGAGAACTTTGATAACATCTTCAAGCGGTACATGCTGATCGTCATCGGTTTCAATACAGAGAAAGCCCTTGCCACGTTGGTTGTGGGTTGCCATCGGAACTTCACTGAAGAACTTGCCGATCTTCTCCTGATCGATATCCAGTGACTCAAGTACCAGCATTGCATGATCCATCATGATGTTCTGCGCACAGGGACAGGCCGTCATACCGGTAACCTCTGCACCGATACTCTTTCTGATGATCGGATCCCTCTTCGTCCGCTGGGCTAGCGCACGGGCATGCACTGTGACAACCTCATGACAGATCGTCCCGGTAACCGGAGTCTCTCTCTTGACCATGAAGTCGCTCTTCATCCGAACCTCGGTTCTCTCTGCATACTCGTGCCGGTCAAGGAGCTTTCTGGCAACTGTGCTGCAGACCTCCTCAATGTCTTTTACCTCCCCACCAATTGTCTGCTCCATGACATCGTCAATCACTTCGAAATTTCTCGAGAGGTTAGCACCTTTGAGTGATCCCGGGAGATCCACGAAGATGTCGAAGTTTGATATAAAGATCGCTGGTCGTTTTCCGACGCGTGCGACCTCGACCAGTTTTTGCACATTCCGAACACCCACCCGGCTCAGATTGATCCGGATATCGGGGATAGTGGACTGAATATCTGAAAGTTCCATGTGAAAAGACCTCGATCGTATGTCTCCATAGATGAAGACCAGGATAATAAAAGTACAATGAGGTACGCCTCAACCAGTATAATATATTTATGTTGGTTCCAACCGTATTAATGGTGGAATACCTATGGTTCAGAAATACTATGATGCAGACGCCGATCTATCTGTCCTGAAAGATAAAAAGATCGCCGTTATCGGTTACGGATCACAGGGCCGCGGCCAGTCGTTGAATCTCCGCGACAGCGGCCTCGATGTCATCATCGGGCTCCGCCCGGGAAAAAGCTGGGATGAAGCTGAAAAAGACAGATTTAAAGTCTATACTGTCTCAGAAGCGGTTAAACAAGCAGATATTGTCCAGATTCTCCTCCCGGACGAGAGCCAGGGAGCGGTCTTCCGATCAGAAATCGCACCTCATCTCAAGAAGGGAGCTTCCCTGGTATTTTCTCACGGCTTTAATATCCATTACGGCCAGATCATCCCCCCCGAAAGTGTTGATGTCTTCATGGTGGCCCCAAAAGGTCCCGGGTATATGGTAAGACGGACGTACACCGAGGGTATGGGCGTCCCGGCTCTCATCGCGGTTCACCAGGATGTCTCAGGAAACGCCCGGAAACATGCTCTTGCCTATGCCAAAGGGATTGGTGCAACTCGGGCCATGGTGCTTGAAACGACCTTCCGCGAGGAGACCGAGACCGATCTCTTCGGTGAGCAGGCAGTACTGTGCGGCGGAATCACCTCCCTGATCAGGGCAGGATACGAGACGCTTGTTGATGCAGGATACAGTCCAGAAATGGCCTATCTTGAAGTGCTGCATGAAACCAAGCTCATCATTGACCTCATCTATGAAGGTGGTTTTACCAAAATGCGACAGTATGTGAGCAACACTGCACAATATGGAGATCTGACCCGGGGGCCCCGCGTCATCGGTCCGGAGAGCAGGATGGAGATGGAGGAGATACTCGCGGAAGTCCAGAACGGCACGTTTGCAAAGGAATGGATCCTTGAAAATATTGTGAACCGACCAGTCTTCAATGCACTGACCCGCGCAGATGAGGAGCACGAAATCGAGCGGATTGGAGCCGAGCTCAGGAAGGATATGCCACAGTTTAAAACTAAATAATTCCCTTCACACTTTTTATTACAGATAAGATTCCATACACCGGTATGCGAACCATCTGCATCTACCATAGTGAAACCGGCAATACACATGCTGTGATGATGGATCTTGTAAAATCCATCGGCGCTGAATGTATCAGGGTGAAGGATCGGGCTCCATATGGGAAGGCTACGATGTACCTTCTGGGCATTCCCCGCGCACGTTCTGGAGCCCTCGCCGAGATCGAACCAGATGTCATTGATGTAAGCGGCTATGATTTGATCATTCTTGGTACACCCGTCTGGGCATTTCGCCCGACACCAGCAGCAAATGCAATGATCCAGGCAATACAGAACGCATCTGGCACAAGAACTATTCTTATCTGCACCTCACATGGATCCCCGGGGGAAACACTTGCAATTCTGGAAAAAATGGCCTTGAGTTCCGGCATGAATGTCGTTGGCCGCCACAATATCACCTTTTCCAGGCAGGGAGTAAAAGATGAGAAAGAGATCACAGCCCTGAAAAGGGCTGTCTGGGATATTGCCAGAACTTAGGAGGTCATCACTTTAGTGATTGTGTCAGACCAGGCAGCCAGATCAGCAGGCGTGATATGAACACCCCCATCCATGGTATTGATCATCAAACCATCACCCCCCACAGTTCCAAGAATGGTATGGGGCAACCCTTCCAGAACCTTCCGGTCTTTGAGAGCAACAAGGAATCGTGCATATGTCTCGGAGAAGAGACCAATAATAGGATCCCCCTCAACAGTAATTGAAGAGCATGGGGCAATCTTTGCAAGTGCAGCCAAAAGCCCCCCACGGGAGAGATCAGTTGCTGTATAGAGTGCACCGGATCTCACGAGATCCCGCATTGCAATCACTGTCTTTACGTTCCCAGGAGCAGGTGCCATCCCTCCACATCCAGTCACACTGTCCAGAATCGATCCACCAAGGTCGGATTCGGTTGAGCCGATGAGGGCAAGGATCGCTCCATCAGGCGGTGGAGTGTAGGTGCGAAGTTTCCCCTGCCCAATCATTCCGAGCATTGGGGTGGGTTTGATCCTGGTTTCAAACTCATCACTCTCGTTATATAAGGAGACATTGCCACCGACAATCGGTGTTTTAAGGAGCCTGCACATTTCACCCATTCCAAGGATGGATTCTTCGATCTGCCAGCTGATCTCCGGCCGCGCCGGGCTTGCAAAGTTCAGGCAGTCAACCACGCAGAGTGGTTCCGCACCATAACATGCGAGGTTCGATGCGTTTTCAAGGACCGAGTTTGCGGTTCCTTCACGTGGTCTGAGATAGATATGCCGGGGGTTGCAGCCACAACTGAAGAAAAGGGCTTTGTCTTCCAGTCTGAGTACGGCAGCATCAGGACCAAGTGAGACAGTCCTGAGCTGCACGTCATGATCGTATTGCGAAACGACCCAGTCTTTTGAACCACACTCAGGATGTGAGAGAACCTTTTTTGCAAGTGTACGAAGATCCTCTTGTGGGCGGTGGTATGGCTCTTCTGCCTGGTAGGGTTTCTTCTCCCACTCGCAAAGAGGCGCTCCGCCAACGAGGAGATCCATTGGTAGATCGCAGACGACCTGTCCATTGAACAGAACAATGTAGCGTGGTTCTTCGATCACCTCCCCGACATCAGCCCATGCAAGATCATATTTCTCAAAAATGGATTCGAACAGGTCAAGGTCTTCTGGTGCCACCTCAACAAGCATCCGCTCCTGCGACTCGGCAAGCATGATCTCGATCTCGTTCATTCCTGTCTCACGAAGGGGCACCTTATCTGCTATAATGCGTGCACCATACGTACTCGACATTTCACTTGACGCACCTGCGAGCCCCGCAGCGCCCAGGTCCCTGCATGCATATACCTTCCCGGTCGCACAAATCTCAGCGGTCGCATCGATGAGAAGCTTCTCCAGATAAGGATCGCCGATCTGAACGCTCGGACGTTCTTCAGAAAGTGCACCAGGAGAGAGTTCCCGTGAGGAAAATGAAGCACCTCCAAGGCCATCGCGGCCAGTGCGGGAACCATACATAACCAGACGGTTTCCCGGTTTTTTAACTCTGCCTGTAACGATCCTTTTTGGATCAAGCACGCCAACAGCGACGACGTTAACAAGTGGGTTGCCCTGATAACTCTCGTCAAAGATGATATCACCCCTCACAACCGGGACGCCGATGCAGTTGCCGTAATCACCGATGCCAGCGATAACCTGTTCTAAAAGATAGCGGGTTTTTTCATTATCAAGGCTTCCAAAGCAGAGAGGATCCATGAGGGCAATTGGATATGCACCCATAGAGATGATATCACGGACAATTCCTCCAACCCCGGTGGCAGCACCATTGTATGGATCGATGTAGCTTGGATGATTATGGCTCTCCATCCCGATCGCAAGCGCGGTCTTCTCAGAAAATGAGATGATCGCAGCATCATCTCCCGGTCCGATGATGACGGATTTCCCTTCAGTCGGAAGGGTTCTAAGGAGTGTTTTTGTCGATCGGTAGCTACAGTGTTCGCTCCAGAGATTTTCAAATGCCGCGACTTCAAGGGGGGTAATTTCCCTTCCAAGCCGTAATCGGATTTTTTCCAGGTCTTCAGTGGACAGCATTCGTTTAAGTGATCTTCTTCAAAGATGAAATAAGGATCTCATATCCAGTGATACCACCCTTTTTACCACTGGAAACCTACATTACTGCATGGTTGATTCGTACGAGGAACTGTTGAAGAAGGCATATACCGGCATAACCGAGCCGACCGAGACGGGTGAGCGGTTCATTGTGCCGCCGGTGAAGTCTTACCTGGAAGGAAAGACTACCATCCTTGAAAATTTTGCTGAGATTGCCGGGACACTCGGCCGGGACACCGATCACCTGATGAAGTTCATGCTTGGAGAACTTGGAACTGCGGGAAAGATTGATGGCAGCCGCGCCATCTTTAATGGAAAATTTGAATCAGATGTATTGAGTGCGATCGTGAAGAACTATATCGATGACTTTGTCATCTGCTCGGAATGCGGAAGACCTGACACCCGGCTGGTAAAGGATGACCGGATCCAGATGCTCAGGTGCGATGCGTGCGGAAGCCACCGGCCAGTGAGAAAAAGAAGGGCGCGAACCGAAGTGAAGGGGACCAGCCTCGAAGAAGGGCAGGAGCTTGAGGTCGACATTGAATCGGTCAGCAGGCGTGGTGACGGTGTGGCGAAGGTTGGGAAGTACATTCTCTATGTGTCCGGGGGTAAGCCTGGCCAGAAGATCCGCGTGAAGATCACAAAAATCTCAGGTCAGGTTGCGTTTACCCAGCGACTTTGATCTTGAAGGGGCATACGCAGGCATACCTTTCAATCCGGTGATAATATAGAGAAAAATAACAAATACATTTTCTGGATCAGGCTGAATCAACCTGATCCAGGAGTTTGTCACAGGAACGGCTGATCCGTTCACACGCTTCCCTGATAACCGTTATCGGATCTTTACTGCCATCGGTTGTGACGAGAAGGACCGGATCTGAGAACTGGTACTCAACCACATATTGACCCACATTAACAGCGGGATCAGTCAGGATCTCATCAGTAAGTAGATTCATAAAAGTGTGTTTCTCTGAAACCAACACCATCCTAACCTTATTCTTTTCAAGTTCCAGGATTTTTATGTTCATACCGTATATCAATTGGTAGCGGGACTATATAGGCATTGACGGTAGAGGCATCGACAGGATCAGAAGAAAACCTCAAAATCAGTTCCAGCATATGGCAGATCCCAGGGGACAAGGTGGCTCATATGAACGCACCGAAGCTGTTTTGGTTTTAATATTGATGCCAGATCAATCGCCTCTGGATAGTTCATGTGTTTATTGATACTGATCCCGGCTGGAGCGATGGCATCAAGGAGAAGGAGGTCTGCGCCTTCCATGCAGGTAAGGCTCCTTTCCGGTATGTCCAGCCGGGTATCAGAAGAATATACCAGAACATGATGATCTGACTCAACTCGTATGCCATATGTCGGCGCATCCGGATGTGATACAGGAAATAGTGTTATATCCAGACCATAGAGGGAAAACGGCCGATAGGGCTGTACCGAAATGCCGGAGAAGGGAAGAAACGAAAAGATACTTCTGCAATATTCAAGCACCTCAGGTGCCGCAAACATTTGCGGCGGTTTCTGGACACGGTAAAAGTCTCCAAATCCCATAAAATGGTCATAATGACCATGCGTCCAGATGCCTGCATTGATATAAGGAGAACGGACAGAAAGAAGCTGCCTGCGGAGATCGGGAGAAGTATCGACGATGATATTATGAGATTCAGACTCGATCAAAATAGATGTCCTGAGCCGCTCTCTTCCCATTTCCCAAGCAGTTCTGCAATTTTCACAGGTACATCCGATCTTGGGTGTTCCGATTGCATCACCGGTCCCAAGAAGAGTGACCTTCATACTTATGCCCATCCACTCTGTCTGAGTGCATTTCTCCTGTCAACCAGAAGCATACCCTGTTCGATATCCACCTCACTGATCTCCTCACGACCGTCTTTTAGCGCTACCATCACAGCTTCTTTTATCATTAATCTGAGATCGGCGCCGGTGAATCCTTCAGTCCGTGCCGCGAGAAGAGAGAGATCCGGGATAATGTGAATATTTCTGGTGATGGCTTTGAGGATTGCTTCTCTCATCGGCTGATCTGGTAATGAAAACAAAACAGCTTCATCAAATCGCCTCCATGCGGCCTCATCCAGGATACCCGGGTAATTTGTTGCTCCGATAAAGAGGACATTTGACCTGATGAGACTCATTTGATCGATATTTTTCAGAAGCGTATTTACTGCACGCTTCATTGCCCCATGATCATCGGCATCTCTTGTCCGGGCCACATAATCAAATTCATCGATAAATAAGATACATGGAGAGAGCATTTTTGCGATCTCAAAGATACGCTCAATATTTTTTGACGTCTCTCCCAGATACTGGGAGGTGATCATGGAGAGCCGGGCCTCGAGAACCGGCATATGCAGTTCGCGGGCAAGAGAAAGAGCAAATGTGGTCTTGCCGGTACCAGGGGGTCCAACAAAGAGGAGACGTCCGATCTGATAGATCTGATGCTTTTTGAGATAGTCCCTATGGCAGAGAGCAACTTTGATCTTTTCGATCACCTCCATTTGTTCCTCTGTTGCTACAAATGATTCAAAGGATTCTTCTATCTCCTCAGGTGCATGCAATGCGACAAGAGCCAGCGCTTCTTTTATCTCTTCAGATCCTGCTGGAAGAGCGGCAATGCGCAAATCAAGAAATGCCCGACTGTCCTCATAGGGGGGATTCTTTCTGAGTGCAGCATCATATGAGATACCGTTGAATCCGGCTTTCTCATAGTAAAATGCAAGTACCGGATTATCTGCCGCCATTTCACTCCCTCCATGTTCCAAAAACCACCGGGCGGCTGCATCCAGTGCGTTGATGGAAAGTCGCTGGCCAAATTCATCATATCCAACAAACGGATTTGAGCTGATGAGGGTGTGTGCATCCCCGATTGCAAGTGCCCGCCTGGCCATGCTGTTGCTCACAATAACCGGGCGTCTGATATCAGGGTTCTTCTTGCCGATCTCAAATGCTTCACGTGATAAAGGCGTGAGATCGGAAATTTGAAGCGATTCCTCATGGTTGACGATCTCAGCGGTGAGAAGGAGCTCCATGAGCCGGAGTGTGGTGTAATCGGCCATCTCCATGTCTTAACCTTTATTATTGGTCATTAGTCTGAATAAGAGTATCTCACCGTGTCGTGACGATGCATCCATCCTCGGTGATGATGATCGTATCTTCAGTCTGGGATACAAACGACCCGGGCATATCCTGGAGAACCGGATAAGAACGTATGATACCCTGCCTGATGAGTGCAGTAAGGGCCAGATCGGCACGATCGGTTTTGAGCCATCGTCTGGCAAACGGAAGGCCCCTTCTATCCCTAATCTCTTCAAGAATTTTCCTTCCTGCAGGAATTCGGATTGGTTTTACCGTGATTTGTGAAAAAATCTCAACCCTGTTGCCCTCGCTGACCCGTCCATTGCCAGTTGATGCAAAAGGCTCGATTGCAATGACCATACCTTCTTTCAGTATCATACCTCCTCCAGATCCGATATTTGGAATTGTAGGCGGGGCGTGTAACGAGTACCTGTCCAGACCATGGCCTGTGAGATTTGCCACAGGCTTAAACCCACGCCCGGTGATCGTCTCCTGAACAGCTGAACCAATCTCACCTGCTGCAGTACCCGGCCTGGCGAGAGATATAGCTGCATCAAGAGCCGCGCGCGAAGCCGCTACCAGAGGTGCATGATTGCCAAGATCGATAGTGAGAGCAGTATCTGCAATATAGCCGTCAAGATGAAGACCGATATCTAGTTTGACAAGATCCCCCTTCTCGAAAATGCGCTCATCTCCCGGTGCGGCCGTATCATGTGCTGCTGCTTCATTCAGGGAAATATTTGGAGGAAATGCCAGCCCTGCATCCTCTTCTCCAACCATCATGCATATGGCATCAGCCAAATCTGCTACAGATGCATCAGGGACGACCCATTGGGCAGCCTTATTGATAATCTTCCGGGCCAGTCGCCCTGCCTCTCTATATTGGTCCATTATCTCATCATTCATAGGCAGAAAACCTCCGGGAAACGGCTGATCAGCCGAAAGCCCGATCCGGTCACAACTCCCATATCCTCTATGCGCACACCACCGATTCCGGAATAATACAACCCGGGTTCGATGGTGATAACATTGCCTGCCGAAAGCGGACCACCACGGGCATTAAGCGTGGGTTGTTCATGCACTTCCAGGCCGACGCCATGGCCCAGACTGTGGACAAAACCATCTGGTTCTATCCCATACCCTGAATCCGAAAAGATCGTGACAATTGCCTGGTATACAGCCGACCCATCTGCCCCATCCCTGATCAGCGAGAAGGCCAGCTTCTGGGCATCAGAAACTATTGAATACATCTCCCGGATCAGAGGCGCAGGCTCTCCACGAACCAGAGTTCTGGTCATGTCGGCATAATATCCTGTCTCCTCATCCTGTGGAAAAATATCAATGATAATGGGTGAGTTGGCCGCAAGGGGTCCACTCCCCCGAAGGTGAACCTCGGACGTCTCTTCTCCGGAAGCAACGATAGTGTCAACCCCTCTGCACCCATCTTCGAGAAGTGATATGTTGATTGCATGCCTGACACGCTCCGAGGTGAGCAGGGATCCATCCCGCATCACCAGATGATCACCAGAAGGCCTGGATTGCGAAATCATCGCAATCGCTGACTTCATCGCTTCCTCTGCTGCATTCTGCACCTTTCTGATCATCTGGATCTCAGTCATCGACTTTACCGCGCGGATTGATGAGAGTGCCCCTTTATCAACCGAAATCTTATTATAAGGTCGTATCTCTTCAGCAAGGCCAATAGGAAAATCAGGCGGAAGAAGAATATCTCCGCCAGCCATTTCAGCGATGACCCTGGCGGTTGCTTTTATAATATCAAGCTCTTCTTTAAGGATATCAAAAAAACCTGCATCAGCCCGGCTCAGAACAGTACAGGATGATTCACCTCTTGCGCGCATCACCTCCATTGCAGGGACAACCATGATGGCCGGCTCGCCATAGCGCTTCAGATAGATGATCGGATCACTTGTCCGAAAGGAGGTCAGGTAACGGACATTTGCATTCGTCGATGTGCCATATGCAACATATGCACGAGATCCGGTCTTGTCCAAAACGTCATCAAGTGGATCCATTCCCGGTACTTATACATTTCAAAGAAGATGTACCTTCGGAAAGGTACGGTCAGTATACCGGGACTCAGCATCCGTACGTGCGGCATCCGTTCTGTCAACAGTACCTGCAGCATCACGGGAGAGTGCGTTTGCACTCATCAAGATAAACAATAGCCCCTGGAGTCGTTCCTGCTCCTTCGTAAGCGAGAACAATTATACTGTTGCAAAGATGAAAGGCGACCTTTCAGCGCGCTCTGTATATTCCACATCTCTTCATCATAAATTCGATGTTCCCAGACAGTTTGGTTCCTCCATACTCTCTGGTTGCCTTCGAGCTCCCGGTAATAATCCGTAAATGCTGCAGCCGAAACATTAAGTATCTGGTGCTTTTCAAAGATATCATCAAGAAACACCTCTTCCCTCGAATTATGTGTTCTGAGATGGCGTATGTTGGACGAATCTGAATCCAGTTCAACGTTCCACAGGTTAATTCCAATTGTATAGAGAAGAAAATAATCGTTAACTCCAATCCGGTGGATCGCAACTCCGGAAGAAGCATTATTCCAGCGTTCTTCATGGTCACTGTCAACAAGATATCCGGAAGTGCTTCCAAAAGCATATATAATGAGGATGGGGGCTATTGTCAGGCATACAAAGGCTCGAATATATATTATCAGGGACTTTCAACTCTCATTACATCAATCTTTTGAACAACCGACATTGTAGTTGCTGGCTTTCTCAGGAAAATCTGGCCACCTTCGAGATTGATCCGGGATACATACAAACAGGTCTTTCATATCTGATGCAAACCAGATCACAGATCCTGGTAAATGTCACGCTATGATCCGGCAGGGCATATAATTAACAGGTGTGCATATAACTGTATATGGAAAAGTCTGCACGCGAAGTATTCAAGGGAAAATTCATAAAAACTGCCATCCTTCTCAATCTCTTCGTCCTCTTTCTGGCAGGATCCATCATAACCTTCATCTTCATCCCACAGGAGATAGCCTACAGGATTCCGCTCGTCATACTCCTTGCCATAGGTGCGGTGATCCTTGGAGTTGTAACCTGGAAAAAGTATACTGCCACGAAGAAATGGCTTGAGATTCATGGTAAGGAGATGTTGGCAGAGATTGAACACAGAAACAAGAATAATAGGAGGTATAGAGGAAAAGACGAACACGATCCCGATGAAGAGGATGAGGCAGATTATGATGAAGAGGATGAGGCAGATTTTGATGAAGAGGATGAGGTAAATTTCGATGAGAAGAAAGTGTAGAGGGAAGAGAGGAGGATTATACTTATTATAATTATTATTATGATGTATCGGCAGGGATCCGAAAATGCTTGAGAAGATTCGTGATGAGATAGAATTAATCAAGCGCCACCTGCTTGTTGCTCGTGCTGTTCTCGAGCATGAACCAATTGGGATCATCAAACTCTCAGAGGTGCTTGGCCAGCCCCAGCACCGAATCCGGTATTCGCTCCGCATCCTTGAGCAGATGGGATACATCCGCGCTTCCCCTCTCGGGGCCTATGCAACCCCGGAGATGCGGGAGATGCTCAGTGGCGTACCTGACGAACTTGACGCATGTATCCGGGCGCTTCAGGAGATGAGAGAGGGGCAGATGAACAATCTTTAAGTTCCTACAGCTTCAACATAATCAGGCAACTTTGTAAGGCAAGTTCACTTGCAGTATGTGCCGCCATAACTCAGTTGGTAGAGTGGCTGGCTGTTAACCAGCATGTCACAGGTTCGAGTCCTGTTGGCGGCGTACATTCATCCTGAGGATGTTTCATACTTCTTTTCAAAAGGTTCATTATTCATCCCAATAATGTCAATTTTTCCTGTTTTTTTCTGTTACCCTGTAGCCTCACCAATACAAATTCTTCCAATGATTAGGTGATTCTCACCGGGAAGCTCAGATCCATCCTCGCGTAACCCCTCCAGATGAAGTTCGATTGCTTCACGAATATTCTCCATAGTCTCTTCAAAGGTTTCACCCTGTGAGAAGCACCCGGGTTGTGTTGGCTCTTCTGCCCAGAACCCTCCATCCTCAGCACTGTGAATGATAACGGTAAATTCCATTCTAAACACTCTTTATAATAATTCCCTAAACTCTTCCTCAGTGATGCCCGCTTTTCTTAAAGGTGCTTTCAACAGCCTGATTTTGATCTCTTTTAACCATGAAATGGTGATTAACTGGCCATTTGGTATTTTGATGTTGACATGATCACCTTATCCCTGCCGCATCACACCTTCTGCTCGTATAAACGCCTGTACTGCATCAGATCCACGAATTCCTCGTAAGTCACCCACATTAATCCTATTCTGTTAATCCATCCGATAAAAATAAAAATATGCATATGTTCATACTTATCCCTTCATCTATTGCTACGAGGTTCCTCAAACAGCAGTTATTTGTCTCCACAATAATTTTCTGAAAAGTGGAGTATGGAGTGACTCAAGGTGATTTCTGGGAAGGATTTGCTGACCTGTTACGCCAAACTGGAGTTGAATTCCTGGCATTTGTGCATACTGACCCAGTATCCGACCCCCGATTACATCTTCAGAACTTATTTTACATTATTATGGATTTTATTATAATATGTGTAATCCATTTCCTATATCTACGTACCAAAATCACAACAAACCACAATTTAATATGATGAAACCAGATACTACTCCATGCAACACCATCACGGCTGCCGGTACATGCACCTCAGGCAGGACGTCTCATTAGAGGACCTCGCAGCATTCCATGGTCATCTCGGGCCTTTTATCGTTATTGGGTACAGGATTGGGATCTACGCACGCGACCATTTCTGCGATAACCCTTTTGAACTTACAGCAAAGGTATATTGCTCGGGAACACCACCGCAATCCTGCCTTGCAGATGGCATACAGCTTGGAAGCGGCTGTACACTGGGGAAACAAAATATCGGGATCGTCACGTCTGAGGAGATCGCTGTCGAGTTTGAACACGAGGGGCAGACACTCAGGATAGTACCTCACCCATTTGTCATACCAGAAGGATCAGTTGGAAACGGGCAGGAGTATGAAGCGAGGGTCGAGGCGCTCGCTGAGGCGATGTTTGGCTATGATGACGCTGACCTCTTCAGCATCCAGACAAATGATAACAGAGTATGATGGCGGAAGTGTCAGATGACGAAGGGGATGATTCAGCTTTCTGGAGTCCAGACGGCATACGAGGGATCGGCACTTCCGGTGATTAAGGGGATCACCTGCACTATCAATCCGGGCGAGTTTGTCATTGTCGGCGGGCCGAACGGGGCGGGGAAGACGACACTGCTTGAGACGATCAATGGCCTGCTCCCGATCGTCCACGGGCAGGTCGTCACAGGCGGAATCGATGTTGCAAAGGATGGCAATAGCGTTCGTAAGCAGGTCGGATACGTCATTCAGAACTTCAGTTTCGATCCCCTGGCACCCTTCATCGTCTCTGATGTGGTGATGATGGGGAGATTTGGACTTCTTGGTTATGGGAGAAGGCCGGGCGAAGAGGACAGGCGGATAGCTGAAGAGGCGATGGATCTGCTCGGTATACGGGATCTCGCTGACCGGCCGATCGGAAAGCTCTCAGGTGGGCAGCAGCAGAAGGTGCTCATCGCCCAGAGCCTTGCCAAGCAACCGGATATCCTCCTCCTGGATGAACCGTTCTCCAACCTGGATCTCGCTACAAGGGACTTCATCTGCGGGATCCTGGCCGATCTCACCAGGCGGGGATGTACGATTGTGATGGTCTCCCATGCATTCGACGCACTGCCGGAGAACGGATCGATCCGCGTGATTGTGATGAATGACGGAGCCATCACCTATAACAACACCCATTCGGCATCAGAGGTCGAAAGGCAGGTTCGTGGCCTCTCGGGTCGATCGAATGCTTGATTTTTTTATTGCAAACAATATCATCTGCCGTGCCGTCGAAGCGATGCTCTTTGCCTCGATTGCATGCAGTATCCTCGGGGTGATCATCACCCAGATGAACATCTCGTCAATCGGCTTTACGATGGCGCATGCAGCGTTCGCCGGTGCCGCTGCCGGGCTCTTCTTTGGAGTCGATGGAACCCTCGCTGCGATTCTCGCAAGCCTGACACTGGCACTCCTCCTCGGCCCGCTCTCTGACAAGGCAAGGATGCCAACCGATACCATCCTGGGCATACTCTTTGGGATGACGATGGCTGTTGCAATCTTCTTTATCGCGTACATGCAGTACCATCAGACAGGCATCAATACCAGCGCACTCCTCTTTGGGAACGTCATCTCACTCTATAGATCCGATATTTATGCCCTCGCCGTTGTATCGATGTTGGCAGTGCTCTTTGTCATTGTTTTCTTCAAGGAGATAACAGCCGTTATATTCAACAGAAAGATCGCCCTGGCTTCAGGTATCAGGGTGCGGCCGATCCTCTATGCAATCCTCTTTATGATCGCCATCACGGTTGCACTCTCGATTCATATCATCGGCGGACTCCTTCTCTATGTCTGGCTTGTTACGCCAGCAGCTATTGCCTACCAGTTCTGCCACTCCGTCAGGGGGCTCTTCATCCTCGCACCAGCAGTCGCCACAACGGTGAGTGTAGCAGGAGCATGGATCGGGCTCACCCAATCCCTTCCTGTAGCTCCACTGATCGCAGTCTCATTTAGCGCCCTCTTCGTCATCGCCGTCATCATATCTCCAAAACGGAGACTGCCAAAAGGAGTTGCTTCAGAATAAATGATCATATATTAATATCCGTAACATACCATAACTCAATGATACATATGAGTACAATAAAAAAACTACTTTTTCTCTGTATCGTCCTATTGTTTGCCGGAGTGCCGGCTGCCGGGGCGATGAATATCGT
>QZAC01000158.1 GCA_003838065.1 Methanocalculus sp. MSAO_Arc2 | reverse complement strand
CACCTACAATTGCAACTGTTGTGTTCTTTTTTATCTCAAAGGAGACATCACGTATCGTATCCCATGTTGCATCAGGATAGCGGAAAAAAACACCCTGAAACCGGATTGAGTCTCTGAACGCAAAAGGCTGGCCCTCCCCCCGTTTCGCCCTCTTCTCCCGCTCACCATCCTCACGGCTCAGTTCACCGTAGATGAGCTCAAGTACCGCGAGAAACTGCACCATTGACGTCAGATTGGTCTGTGCCTGGGTTGCAGCAGGAACAAGACGGTACAGTGCAAGCATGAATGTCCCGAAAAGTCCGATGTACAAGAGGAAGTCCCCGCCTGTCGAAACATACAGTACAACCGCACTAAGTGCGATAACCGAGAACATGATGAAGTCATTGATAATGGAAGGCAGTTTTCCAAGAGCCTGAACAAAGGTATATGCCTTCTAGGGCTTGCGAACAGCAGCATCGTACCGGTCAGCCCAGAAGGGATGAAAGCCGGTGATAAAGATCGTCTTTATACCGGAGATGAACTCCTGATAGGCAACCGACTTCTCCGTAAGTGCTGCATTAATATTGAGCTGTTTCTGTATACACGGGTGAAGAGCTACTGCCTGATAAGGATGGCCATACACTGCACCCAGGATGAGAAGTGCCACGGTAAGCCAGAAAGAGAGATAAAAGATAAACAGCAGGTAGAGGAGAGCCATCAGTGAGTTCTTGATGCATTCCAGAAACCTTCGAACTGCCTACCCTCCCTCTGTAACGGCACCCGCCCGATATAGAGGATATCCCCCTGTTTCTTTGCGGCGAAGTAGCTGTAATCATTTTCAATCAGGCGGGTGAAGATCCGCCGATCGAGCGAATCACGGACTGTTGCAAAGACATACGCTCCGGCATATGCCACCACCGAATAAAAACCGGCAATAACTGCAGTTGTCAGGAGAAGCAACAGTGCCGAGGCGAGGAACGGATGCACTGATGTGGGCAAGATATAATCAAAAAGTGTGTCAAGCAGCCGGTGCTGGTTGTCGACATCAAGGCCGAAATTAATGATCGGATACACGAGAGAAACCCGGAAGACCTCAAGTCCCGCAAGTACTATCACCGCCAGAAGATACAGAGCAAGCATCTTCTTAAAAGGGTCAAAGAGATAGTAGAGAATGGAACTAGCGTTTCTGATCGTCGACACGGATGATCCTCGTTGCTACCGAACAGTTTGGCGGACAGACATGAGTAGTTATTCGATAAGGGATGGAGAGGGTTTGTTCAAGCATTTTGATCCATGAATGATCCGAAAGAATTAACCAAACCCTTCTCCGGCAGCAGAAAGACTTCACCTCTGCTCTGATTCACATATCTGTTCAGATTTATATATCCCCTTCCTGTGTTGACCAAATCTGCTTCCAACACACGTAACGATCTCCTGCACATCAATACCCAACCGGTAATTATTTTGGGGAAGTTATCAAAAGAGCCCCCCCGGGTTGCTAGCCTCTCAGAAGGCTTCTATTCTACAAATGCGAGAAATAACCCAAGTTTGCCACTTTGGCTTCAGTCGCCCTGGTGACAGCATCCACTATCGTGATCGAGTTCTCCCGGAATTTCATCGGGATACAGTATTTGACAGTTGACGATTTTCCCATTAAAAT
>QZAC01000157.1 GCA_003838065.1 Methanocalculus sp. MSAO_Arc2 | reverse complement strand
CTCTGGATCTGGAAGAGGACCATGCTGATGCTCTGGATATGGAAGAAGACTCTACAGATACCGAGGATCTGGAAGAGGAATTTTTAGAGGAAGAAGAAGCAGAAGAAAAGGAACTGGTAAAGAAGGCCCCGGAGAAGAAACCAGAGAAGAAGACCGCGGAACAGAAACGTATGGAGAAGAAGGACCTGCACCTCAAGCGGGTGAAAAGGACGTTAATCGCCTGTATTATGGGGCTATTGACCGGTATTCTATCCTATATGGTCGCCGGGGTCCCGGATGCCGCAACTGGTGTACAGCCAAATGCGTTCCTTCCCATCCTCCTGCTCCTTGCCGGGATAGTCTTTCAGAAGCATATCTTTGTATTTACCGGGATCGATATCAATGAACTCGGGAAGAAAGACTGGTTTTACCAGGGTTTCATGACATTTGCTCTCTGGTTCATCAGCTGGACAGTCCTCCTGACAAAAGGTTTTCTCTGATCACCAATGCGTATAGCAGTTGTCCACCGGGATCGGTGTCATTCCAGGCGGTGCGGGAATGAATGTATTATCTACTGTCCGCGCGTCCGGACCGGAGATGAGACGGTCATCATTGGAGAAGATGGGAAAGCCGAGATCTCTGAAGAGCTCTGTGTCGGATGCGGTATATGCATAAAAAAATGCCCCTTTGAAGCAATTGACATCATTACCCTGCCAGTCGAGCTGGACAACCCCACCCACCGGTACGGGAAGAATGGTTTTGTCCTCTATGGTCTTCCGATCCCTATTGAAGGGAAAGTTTCAGGGATTCTTGGCGCAAACGGTATCGGGAAAAGCACCTCGGTTGCAATCCTTTCCGGCCAGCTCCGCCCCAATCTCGGACTGGAGGATGATACGGAAGGGTCCTGGGATTTGATCCTGAAACAGTACGCCGGGACCGAACTCTTCGATTATATCAAGGCCGTATCTGAAAAAGGTCTCCATGTTGCGGTGAAGCCCCAGTACATTGACGGGATACCGAAGGTCTTTTCCGGCAATGTTGAAACGCTCCTCAGAAGGACAGATCAGACCGGCCGTCTTGATCATTATATCAGCGAGCTCGGTCTTACAAATGTCCTTTCCAGGAATATCGATATTCTTTCCGGAGGCGAACTCCAGCGGGTTGCAGTTGCCGCCTGCCTCTCCCGAGAAGCTGACTTCTACTTCCTTGACGAGGTTACACCATTTCTGGATATCTACCAGCGGATGGCAGTTGCCCGGCTCATCCGTGAACTGGCGCTATCCCGGCCAATCATGATCGTCGAGCATGACCTTGCCATCCTTGATCTCCTGGCAGATACCGTGCATATCGCCTATGGCAAGCCGGCTGTCTTTGGTATCATCACCCGGCCAAAAGGGGTCCGGGTCGGCATTAACCAGTACCTTGAAGGATATCTTCCTGAAGAGAATGTCAGGTTCCGTGATTACCAGGTCGTCTTTGAGACGCGATCGCATATGAAGACGACCGAGCGTGAACGGCTCTGCCGGATCCCGCCGATGAAGAAGAGCTACCCGGGTTTTATCCTCACCATTGATGAAGGTGAGATACGAAAAGGGGAAGTACTTGGGATCGTGGGTGCAAACGGTATCGGAAAGAGTACATTTGCCCGGCTCCTTGCGGGCGTTGAGGAGCCGGATTCTCTTTCAGCTGTGATGGAGGCGGATCTTAAGATCTCATACAAACCCCAGTATATCAAGGCTGATACCGATGCGACCGTTGAAGAAATACTCCGTTCCGTGACGAAGCGGTTTGACACCTCATACTATCAGCACGAGATCATCGAGCCGCTGATGCTTGGTCCGGTCCTCCATTCATCTGCAAAGAAACTGTCGGGAGGTGAACTCCAGCGCCTGGCAATAGCCCTCTGTCTATCCCAGGATGCCGATATCTATATTCTTGACGAGCCGAGTGCACACCTTGACGTCGAACAGAGGATGAATATGGTTAGTGTCCTCAAACAGTTTGCTGAAGGAAGAGAAGTCGGAATACTGGTCATTGATCATGATATGTACCTCATCGACATGCTCTCAGAACGGATGCTTGTCTTTGAGGGTGAGCCCGGGATCCACGGTGCGGCATGTGGTCCGTTTTTGATGAAGGATGGGATGAACCGTTTCCTTGCCAATCTCGAAATTACCTTTCGGCGGGATAAAACCGGCAGGCCAAGGATCAATAAGCCTGGCTCCTTCCTTGACCGCGACCAGAAGTCGAAAGGAGAATATTACTATGCTCTCCCCTCTGAAGAATAGAAAATACGGTTACTCGTGTACGATTAGAGCTCAAAAATGCCTCCTTTCGCACGAAGGATATTGATACAAAAGCCGTTTGCCAGAGAGTAACAGACGGTTCTTCCTTTAGCCCCCTCTTCATCTCACCATCCAGCAAGAGCCTGTACTTTCTTCTCTGGCTAAAGCCGGATGAAATAACTATCCCGGTTATAGTACAACTCCCATCTCAATCCATCCACCTTCTCTCCACAGATCCTCTCATGTATCCCTTATCCATCCTGCCACCATCACATTTTACCTCTTTTAGATCGCATACATCTCTATGCCTGTAAGATTTCAGTACTACCGCTCCAACTTCACATCAGCCCCCGTTTCCGTCATCCACCTTGACCTGACCTTCGAGATCCATGACACCGAGACGAAGGTCCGTGCAAAATCCTGTTTCAAAACACAGGACCT
>QZAC01000156.1 GCA_003838065.1 Methanocalculus sp. MSAO_Arc2 | reverse complement strand
GGTGTTCTGGTATCTCAACCTGACGGAGAAGATGAAGGAGCAGCTGAAGGCAATGGGGTTCAAGGATCTGTTCCGGGAGAGAAGGTTGGGTCAGAGTGGGTTATAAAACCGGAAAGTCAGGTTAAGAGGAGCCGGGAGAGCCGGACGATGTAGGTGCTGTACCGGATGCCGGACTTCTCACGGCCATAGCGGGATGGGTGGGGAACGTTCTTCACCCGGAATCCATAGACGTTGAGCCGGACGAGGATGTCATTGCAGTACCCATAGCCGGGGTAGATGGCGTCAAGTGAGATCGTCTCGAGTGCCCGCCTGCTGATGGCAGTATAGCCGTTCTGGGGGTCGACCATCTGCCAGTAGCCGGATGCGATCTTGGTGAGGAGGGTGAGGAGGGCGTTGCCGAAGAAGCGCCACTTGCTCATCTGGCTCCTGAATTCACGGTCGACAAGCCGGTTGCCCATGGCATAGTCGGCCTTCTCTTCGACGACCGGGTCAAGAAGGTGGTGCAGGAAGGCCGGGTCCATCTGGTTGTCTCCGGCCATCACGGCGGCGATATCCATATCGTCTTCAAGGGCCGCCCGGTAGCCGCTGACGATTGCGGCGCCGACACCCTGGTTCTGCTCGTGGTGGATGACGGTGATCCTTGAGTGGCTGTCTTCTTCAGCGTGTTCCCGGGCAATCTGAAGGGTGTTATCTTGTGAACAGTCGTCGATGACGTAGATGCGATCGACAAAGTCCGGGATTCCCTGTAAAGTCTCGCCAAGAAGAAGTTCCTCGTTATATGCCGGGACAACAACGGCGATTCTCTGGTCACGATACATGAATACATTCACCACTGTATGCTAAGAACGATGCCGGAGGAGAGTGGGTGGAGATGGAAGGGGAGATGTTGGGTAAGAGGCAGGAGGAAAAGCAAGGTGAGTGGTAGGGGGAGAAGCAGGGGGAGAAGTAGGAGGAGAGGTGGGTGGAGATGTTGGGTGAGAAGCAGGGCGAGAGGTAGGAGAAAAAGCAGGAGGATATACAGGAGAGTTGTACTGCAGCCCTCTCCCAGCGTGCAGTGAAACGTCGAAGAATCCCGGATCTGGTATTCAAACATTTCTGTCCATTCACATACCCTCTTTGTGCCGGAAATAACGATAAATATATCGATTCAATTCATTGGAGGTGATTTATTTCTGGAGAAACTTTATACCCTATATCTACCTATGGCGTACCATGGCGACAACGATTCAACTTCAGCCGGAGACAAAGTCCCGCCTGGACGCCTGGAAAATACACTCCCGGGAGAGTTATGATGAGACCCTCAACCGCCTCCTGGACATGGTGTGCGACCCTGAACCTCTCTCTGAAGAGACGTTGCAACAGATCGAGGAGGGGATTGCAGATATTCGGGCCGGTCGCTTGCGCTCACTTGAAGATATTGCCCAGGACCTGGATCTTGAATGATCTGGCGGGTCTTCTTCACTCCGATAGCGGAACGAGAATTGAAACGTCTTTCAAAGCCCGGAATCCAGCGGATTAAAGACGAGCTGAAGGCTCTTGCAGAAGAGGCGTATCCTCGCCACCATGTAAAAAAACTAAAAAGTCATCAGAACAATCCGATGTACTCTTATCGGGTAGGGCGGTACCGGATCATTCTTACGATTGAAAATGGTGTGATGGTCATCTTTGTGATCGAGATCGGAGATCGATACACAGTCTATTGAAACACCGTCTATAGAAACACAGTCTATCGAAAATAATTAATTCTCATCAGTTTGCGATTGCGATATTCCAACCTTGTTTATCTGGGAATTACAGACAAGCTTATGGTTACTCTGGATACGAAAGAAATACCTCAATTTTCAATCGGTTCTTAAATCTATTTTCAATCGGTCCTGGAACCATGCGACCGTTTCGGCGAGTCCTTCTTCCAGGGTGTACCGGGGGTCATAGCCAAATGCGGCCCGGGCCCGGGAGATATCAGCAAGCGAGTCCCGGATGTCGCCTTCCCGTGGTGGTTCATAGATTGGTGCAGGGTGGTTGCCGGTGATGGTCATCAGCAGGGCCGCGAGTTCATTGAGGCTGATCCGCTTCCCGCAGGCGATATTGTAGACGCCGGTTGCGTCGCTGTCCATGGCCCTGCAATTGGCAGAGATGACGTCTTTGATATAGGTGAAGTCTCTGGTCTGGTTTCCATCGCC
>QZAC01000155.1 GCA_003838065.1 Methanocalculus sp. MSAO_Arc2 | reverse complement strand
GATTTTACGAGTACCTTGATGAGGATATGCTCGTCTGCGAGTCGCTCCACCAGAGCCCGGCAGAAATCCTTGGCCTGATGATGCGCCATGTCCTCCTGGTTACACGGGACAATGCAACTGCGGTGGTCTTCCGATCACTGGTGTGACAGGGCCGCACCTTAACAATACGGGGAAAAGGGTTTTATCCCTTTCCTGGCGCCCTGATCTTTCCCATTCCTAATCATGCATCTCAATGAGGGCCTTGAGCTCCTCTTCTGCACGCGTTGCTGAAGGGATTGGTGGATGTGCCTGTTCGGCGATGAACAGCCGCCACCCGGTGATTCCTGATGCCCGAAACGCTGCCTGGTGATAGATACCATCCTCATAATAGCCTGCTTCTCCACTTTCTTCCTGGATCATCGATCTGATCGCCTCTCCGAAGGTGTCGGTATATTCAGCGATAACAAGGCCGATCTTTTCAGGATATGTATGCAGGATGATGACCCCATCTTCGGTGATTGCAGAGAAGTAAGCAGTTCTGGCCAGTGCGAGATCGGGTGCAAGCGATCTGGAGAATGCAGCAAGGTCGATGTCTGCTTCAAGGTACCCGATCACATCTCCCTCACGTGAGACCGGAACAGCCACAACAGCTGCCTCAAGCCCTGTCACCGGATCGGAGACGATGTATCCGGTGACCGGAGTGCCGCCCATCAGGGTAAAATGATAGGGGCGTGTACCGGCATCCGGTCGCAGCAGCGCATCACCCGGACGATACCAGGTGCCATTAGCATTGATGAATGAGTAGGCGGCTGCTGGATCACCTTCCCTGAGGTGTGCGAGGACCGGCTGGATGGCTGCCATGTCACCTGACTGCAGGTCAGACGTAGTACTGAGGAGACGGAGTGTGTCTTTTGTTCCTCCAATCCGACCATCCACTTTTGAAATGAGCAGATTCAGCGCCTCTTTTCCTGCACCGCTCACGCCTGCAGGCTGGATGATCATACTCTCCTGCTCCTGTCTGACGATCTCATCAAAAGTCCCATCCCTTTTCATATCATCCAGGGCAGCCTGCCATTGCCGGAGGATGTCTCTGTCAGTATCCTTATTGAAGGCAATGAAGAGTTCGATCTCACGAAGGGTATAGATCGGTGAAAGAGCATCCGGTGCGAGCCCGGCAGCCCGGAGGTTCTGGACGACTGAATCGCTGCTCCCAAACCAGAGGTCGGCTTCACCTTCACGTATTCCCTGTATCGCCATGATATCATCAGGATAGAGCACCAGCTCTTCAAAACCCTGCTTTTCAAGATACTGGTGCCTCCAGGAGTCCCGCACGGCAGCTACGGTATACTGCTTGTAAATAACGTCAATTCCGTCAATGGCGATCCCTGATCCCTCTCTTGCATAGAAGACGAATCCCTGCTTTCCAATGGGGCCGACCCATGTGAAGAGGAGATCCCGCTCCGGGGTTCGAACAGTTGAGAAGAGCGCCACATTGGGGGAGTGCTGTGCACTCTCGTACGCCTCGCTCCAGGGGAGCAGTTCAATTTCTATGATCTGGTTGAGTCGTCTTCCGATCTCATACACGATCTCAGTCGACTGGCCGGCTGCCTCGCCATCTGCGCCACGGAAGTTATATGGCGGGTTCTCTTCTGTCAGGATCACAAGGCCCGAGTCTGTCGGGGGTCCGGACTGATCGTGTCGTATGGTGCACCCCGCAGACACCATGATCAGGCAGAGGGCAAGGGTGATAATGAGGAGATCTGTTCTTTGTGCCATCTCCTCACTCCTCCAGGTGGTTGGTCAAATGGTTCCCATTCACCTGGCCCATTGCTCTCTGCAGCATTGCGTTTTGCATATCTCTACCTGCATGCTATGGTAGATAAACTCTCTCAATTCGATCCAGGCAATCCCGTTTTGATCCGGATCGTTTTCGTTGATTCAGAAGAGTTTTGGTGAAAGGGTGCCTCTATTGCATGATATTTGTTCTGGCACTTCCTCTATGGCAGGTGCCGCCTGATCCCGGCGGACTGATAGAGGATCAGTGCCGAGACAGCCACCACGATCAGAAAGATCACCGGGAATGCGTCTTCGCCGGGAAAGAGGGTTAATGCTACACCGGCAACAATCGGCCCGGTTGCCCCGCCGATATACTGGAGCGTATGCACAAATGCACT
>QZAC01000154.1 GCA_003838065.1 Methanocalculus sp. MSAO_Arc2 | reverse complement strand
TCTGCACCTGCAAAGACCCTCCGGACGAAATATTAGTCCCGGTCACCCTGGACAATCCCGGGTGCCCAAACAAATCCCGGCTAAAAACCCCTGATTACCTGTCCAAACTGTGGCAGAAAGTCCTTCTTCCGGGACATGACCCCCTCAAGCCGGACCGGCTGATCCGCATAGTTCAGCCGCTGAAGCGTGTAGTCATCTGCTGAAGCGAAGAGATCAGATTCGTTTTCAAAGACTTTTGTGACGAGCAGAATAAAAATATCAACTTCCATGAGCTCCCGGAGGTGGTCGATGACAGATTTGATCTCCTCTTCATGATGGTACGTGAAATCAGACGATGGTACCATCACCTGCGAGATTGCGACATCCTTTGAAAAAAGATTATAGCGTTTTAAATCCTTTTTGACAAGCTCCTCCATTGAAATATTCGAAAGCTCCATCCCCTCTTTGAATATCTGCTTTCCAAACTCATCGGGGTCAATCCCGGTTATTTCTGAAAGATAGGCAGCCATATCTTTGTCTTTTGGAGTGGTTGTCGACATCTTCAGGCTGAGGGTATCTGAGAGAATGCCCGCAAGGAGGAGGCCGGCTATTGTCTGCGGAATGTCTTTTTTGCTCTCCTGGTAGATCGACGCAATAATCGTCGAGGTTGATCCAACCGGCTCCATGATGAATTTGATTGGTTTTAAGGTTGTCATCGTACCCAGGCGGTGGTGGTCGATGATCTCCAAAATCTCCGCATGTTCTATGCCATCGACTGCCTGGCTATACTCATTATGATCAAGCAGGATCACCGATTTGTGGATATCATACACAAATGTATTCCGCGAGATCATCCCCAGGAGCTTTCCCTCTTCATCAACGATACAGGCAGTCCTGTACCTTGAGTTTGTAACCAGCTGCTTGACATAGTCAAGACCATCGTCACGATGGATGATCGGAACATCAGTTGCCATCACCTCGCTTGCCGGCAGTGAGAGGTTGATCATCTTGGCAACGCCAAATGCATCCAGCTTTGTCCGAAATACAGACACCCCACGCGATGATGCCATGGTGGTGACACGCTCCCCGATCGGTGCACCGTCTGCGATGATCAGAAGCGCAATACCTGCTGATATAAGAGCGAGCTGGGATGGTTCATTGTCCCCGACGATGGCAATATCGTTCTCGGTGAGACGCGAAAGGGTCACATGGAGTGCATCAATTGAGATATAGACGTTCCCTGCAAGCTGCTCCCGCTTCTTCACTACCATCTCTGCATCAAGAATCCGGGCGAGTGTCTCAATCTGAATGGGGGAGACTGACAGGGGCTCGATACTGGTGCGCCTGACATATGCCCGGGCGAGCCCGTGTTCAGAAACAAGACCGACGAAGCGTCCATCATGATCTGAAATCGGGATGTTACGGACATCATGCTCCTCCATCATATCAACAACATCGATCGTCGGCAGGTCCATCAGTGCACTCAGCGTATAGGTAAACGGTATATCTGCAACCGTTGGTTCCACAGATTCGATAAATAAGGGGGATTCGACATTGAAGTGCGAGAGCACATATGCAGTTTCCACATTAATATCCCCGCACCGTGCAGGTATATACCGGTCGGGCTCATGCTGGTTCAGATAATCCGCATATGCAATGCAGCTGCAGATGCTGTCAGTATCCGGGTTTTTATGCCCGATTACATAGATACCGTTTGTCATATGATCACCACAGGACTCCACGCCTCACCTGCCGCTACCGGAAATACAGGTGATAATGTGTTGATCTCTTGACGTTTTCCGGTGATATGTGTTGCCATCGTACAAATACCGATCAATTCGTAATGTTTATCTAAGTGCGATCCGGATACTCAGGGTTGTGTATTGATGCATGTTGAAGATGTAACACCCCCCGATCAGCTCCGTCTTCCTCTCTGCGTTGGATTTGAGAATCAATACAAAGAGATCACAGAGATTATCCAGACGTTTCGGTCCGGGAAAAGAGAGAATGTCGCCATCATCGGTCTGCCATACTCGGGGAAAAGCACCTTGCTTGCTGCTCTTCACACCAGGTATGGTGATGACTCCTATCTGATAGAATACGGAGCACGCATTTCCAGTAAGCGTGAGTTTCTGGAGTCCCGGTATGTCACACCAATCATCTTGATGGACAACTGTCAGCACCTCTTCTCCCGCAGGATCGGTGGTTTTTCGGTTCTTGACGATTTTCTCAAAGAAGTGTCTTCCTCTTCTTCTCTGTTTATTACAACCTGGAATATATATGCATGGAATTATATCCGGCGGATCAGGGAGGTGGAACGCTTCTTTCCAAAGATTATCACCATTCCACCTCTCGCTGACACTGAGATGCGCAGCTGTATTCTCAGCGAGTATACTGAAGCAGAACTTCAGTTCATTGGTGGAGTTGAGGTGGAGCTTCCATCATTGATCCGGTATGAAGAAAAAAAGGCCACGATACCTTTCAAAAAGGAGCCATTGCAGTATTCTGTTCCACGGCTTAACCTGGCAGGTCTGTCTCTCAGACGATCACGAAAAGAAGAGACGCTTTCAGATGAGGAACTTGTATTTAAGAAGATTACCAAAATGGCAGAAGGAAACCCCGGGATTGGAAAAGCCATATGGAAAAAAAGCTTTGAATACCCGACCATCAACCTCAGGGATTACCGTCCAATCCGGATACCTGATCCCCTCCTCAGAAAGGATGCCTTCATCCTCGGGGTGATTGCCATGATGGGATATACCACAGAGGAGGAACTTGAGGATCTGGCAGCCAATGAATATGATTTCAGATCTACTCTTTACCGTCTCATCTCCCTTGACATCATTATGGAAAAGAATGGCGGGTATCAGGTCTGCCCTGAATCGGTATTGATTGTACATGATATCCTTCGCAAACTGCGAATATTCTGGGAGTGATAGAGGATGGTTGATGTGACACTTGAAGAACTCTACCATGAGATACTCCCGCTTATCATCGATGCCGTTCTCATCTTTGTCGGTGCCTATGTCATTGCACGGACAATCAGTTTCGTGTTAATCCGCATCTCAGAGCACTTCGGCCATGCACGGATTGCGGTCCGGATGATCGTTCCGATTTTGAACATCATCATCTATACTGCTGCCATCATGCTCCTGCTCCACCGGGTTGTGACACTGTCAACTATTGAACTTGTTGCCTTTTCAGGGCTTTTGGGTGCGGCAATAGGCTTTGGGCTCAAAGATGTCTTTGCCAATATCATCGGTGGAGTCATCATTGCGTTTGAAAAACCTTTCCGGATTGGGGACCGGATCACCATGGGAGAATACTATGGTGAAGTGGTGGATATCGGAATGCTCGAAACCCGGGTTGTCACTCCTGATGACAACTATGTTACCATCCCAAACTACAAGATCTTCACCCAGAGCGTTGCAAGCGCCAATGCAGGCCTCACCGAGATGATGGTCGTTATTGATATCTATATCGATCATCATGCAGATATTGACCGTGCCGTCTCGATATTCAAGGATGCCGTTGTCACCTCGCGGCATGTCTATATATCAGATCGCTGCTTCTACACCGTCCTCACAGAAAACCAGCTCCATGCCATCCGCCTCCGGGCACGTGCCTATGTCTGGGACCTCCGCGACGAATTTGAATGCATGTCAGAGATCTCGCGGAGAACAAAACGTGCATTCCAGAGGGAAGGAATTCTCCCGCCGCGCTTATATGTGCCAGGAGATCTCCCGGCATCATAAGGCAGGAAATCACCCCCCGATGCTCCATTCTATTTGCATCGAAAGAAAACTGCAAGAAGACTCACTATCAATAAAAAGGTGATCCTGCCTGCCCTTCAGAAAAACATCCGGCAGACTGATTCTGCTGCTTTCTTTGCAATACCCATCGCAAGGAT
>QZAC01000153.1 GCA_003838065.1 Methanocalculus sp. MSAO_Arc2 | reverse complement strand
CTATCAAACATTAGGAAACCTCTATTCTGCCGATTCATGCTTGTTCACCCATAATTTGTGGCTCTTTCTGTCTTTCATACGATAACTCTCTCCCCGGATATTCACTGTTCTACAGTGATGCAGGATTCGATCCAGAAGTGCTGCGGCAATCACCTGATCCTGGAAGATCTCTCCCCAATTACCAAATGATTTGTTCGAGGTGAAGATCGTTGATCCCTGTTCATATCGCCGGGATATCAACTGGAAGAAACAGTATGCTGCCTGAGCATCAAATGGAAGATACCCGATCTCATCGATGATCAGAAGACCGGGCCGGGTGAGTTTCTTCAGATATCGATCAAGCTGATCACTGTGATATGCTTCTTTGAGCTGTTCAATCAGGACAGACGCATTGATGAAGAGAACCGGGATCCCCTGTTCAATTGCAGAAACACCCAGACCAATCGCCAGATGCGTTTTTCCAACGCCTGGTGGTCCAAGGAAGACCACATTTTCTGCAGTATCGATAAATCTCAGAGTGGCAAGATCTCTGATCACCGTCTGATCGATTGAAGGTTGAAACGTAAAATCAAACTCTTCAATTCGCTTCAGAAGAGGGAATCCAGCACTTTTTGTACGGGTTCTAATTCGTGTTGAAGTTCTGTTGTTCCATTCCTGTTCAACCAGATACCCGATCGTCTCAATGGGGCTGAGACTCTCATTCATTGCACGTTCAAGCGTTGGTTCAAGCAGAGCGTCCATCGTATCCAGTTTCATCGAGGCAAGGCGGTGATGGATCTGTTCGAGAAGAAGGGTAGTCATATCCGGTCCTCCTCTGCATACGTGTCATATTCAGCAAGATTACGTGTTTCGACAGAATGCTGTTCAATGGCTGGTTTGCAGGCCCTATCCCTCTTTGAACCATTGCTGGATAAACCCAGGATCTCTTTGAAAAGCCCTTCAAAATGCTCTTTCCTCTTTGAGCGCTCGTTTCTTCCCGTCAGGAGGAAATGGGTACAGATCTCAGTACCGTCAGCATGAATCGACACGTGATTCTCCTGGACGTATGCGTCAACACGCATCCCTGCATACTTCCAGGGAACTGAGTAACTATTCCCGTATAACGAGATGTAGCAGTCTTTGGAGACTTTTCGAGATTCTTTCCTCTTGAGGAGATATGGTTTGTACGATGCAAAAGGACGAAGGTTCTCCTGAACCAAGCGATCAAATGGAATCTCATGGGTGGTTCCATGGACCTTTCCATTGACGCAATTGAGCCAGTTACGTGCCTGAATATTCAGATCATCGATAGAGTGGAAGGTTCGACCATACAAGAAGTTGTCTTGGACATAGTAAATTGCTCGCTCAACTTTGCCTTTGGTTTTGGCTCTACCTATCCGGCAGAGCCGTGATGTAAACCCGAAGTGGTCACGGAAGTCTGCAAAGAGAGGATGGAATTCTGAAGCGGTTGAGGGATATTTCCGGTTAAGAACGACACTCCGAAGGTTGTCATAGAGGATCATCTTGGTAACTCCGCCAAAATACTCAAAGGCTCCCAGATGTCCTTTGAGAAGAGCAAGAAGACCCTGATGAGAGAAGAATTCTACATACCTCATCCGTGAATAGCCAAGAACCATTGAGAGGCCATAGACCTTCTTTTTGGAGCCATCGGTCGTTTCATAGGGATACTCAAGCCAGTCACATTGCATCATCTCTCCCGGTTTGGTCTCATATCTGAGTTCAGCCGGAATAGTGATGTTGGGACGAATCTGGCGGATATAATCGCCAAGTATTGTTGTTCCGCCATCATAGCCAAGATTCAGGATCTCTTCCAGAAGGCGTACTCGGCTCAGACGAGGATATTTGTTCAGCCTCTCCTGGATGTATGGTTTGAAGGGATCCAGCTTGCTTGGCTTATTTCTGGTCTGAGGATGTTTTGAGGGTTGATCCAAAGAAAGATGCCGGGCTATGGTTTTTCTGTCATACCCGGTTTCTCGGGCCAGCGAGCTGATATTGACTTTCCCTGTGGCCAGTTCCTGTTCACGAGCTAAATCCAACAACATAAAATACTCCTCGTCTTCGAGCATGTGAATCCCAGATACTCTCTGGTCGCACATTGGGGATTTTTATTCCGACACAACTGGGGAATTTTATCCCGACACATTTGGGTATTTTTACGCCGACGAAAATGGGGAAAAGTAAACCGACATTGACAAGGGTGATTCCGGTATACGATCCACCAGATTCCTGATTTCTTTGATCGGATCGGTTACACTCATTTTGGTTTTCGGATAGAGGCGATCCATTTTGGTCTGGCCATTCTTCTCCCTCTGTTT
>QZAC01000152.1 GCA_003838065.1 Methanocalculus sp. MSAO_Arc2 | reverse complement strand
TCTTACCGATTATGAAACCGCGATAATGTTAGGCGGTCGCAGAAAAAGAGACTTGACCAGCGATTTAAAAGGACTTTGTTGGTATCTGAACACCTACGCCTCATCAAAATATGAAGAACAGCCTGGTGACGATTTCAGTGGCGTTAATGCTGTCCAACTGGTGACAATCCATCAGAGTAAAGGACTTGAATGGTCACAAGTATTTCTCCCTTGTCTGGTGAACCAACGGTTCCCGTCAAGTCTTATTGGAAGAGGCAGGACATGGTTAATGAGCCACGGGCTGTTTGATGTTGCCAAGTATCAGGGTGATATCGAGAGTGAACGAAAACTCATGTATGTTGCCCTCACCCGTGCAAAAGATGTAGCAGTTGCAAGTTACTTCACTACCATGAGCGGTCGTCGGAAAGGCATGAGTCCGTTTATTAATGATATCTCAGAACTTCAGTATGTGGAGCTACTTCCCCAAAATGACAATATACCGGATCATACCTATTCAACCGGCGGAGTGAGTGACGAGTTACTGACATTCACCGCCGGTGAGATTGTTGATTATGGAAGATGTGGATACTTTTACCGGCTCAGACACCAATGGGGATACCAACCAGGTCTATCCGAATATCTGGGTTATGGCAAAACCCTCCATTTCTGTTTGCGAGAAGCTGGCAATCTGATGAAGAACCAACAACTCCCTCCCTTGATCGCTGTATCAACCTCTGTCGATCGACATTTCCATATGCCGTTTGTTACCGGAGGGCGGATGGAGAAGATCAAACAGGCAGCAAAAAAACAGCTCATGCGATTCGCAGACATTCATTCTGATGATATGCGCCGTATAAAAGAAGTGGAGACACGAATCGAGTTTCCCATTCAAAACGCCATTGTTGCAGGGAAAGTCGATGTCATACTCCACGATGGTGATGCCGTCGAAGTGCGTGAGTATAAGACCTCTGATACCTCTACAACCCCCGAAGATTCAGCACTTCAGGTTCAGCTGTATGCAAGAGGACTCAGTGGTCTGGGAGAGAC
>QZAC01000013.1 GCA_003838065.1 Methanocalculus sp. MSAO_Arc2 | reverse complement strand
CAGCGAGATCCAAAACCGGTACCTGAAAGCCCCTGTCGCACTGGCTGATATCATAGTTCTGGCAGTAGATACAGGCAAGGTTGCAGTTGGCAAAAAAAATCGTGCCTGAACCTCTTCTTCCAACAAGAGGCTGTTCTTCACCGAAATGAGGGGAATAGCTTGCGATGACCGGATCTCTTCCAGTCCGACAGAAACCGATCTCCCCGGCGATCCTGTCGACATGGCAGTTTCGGGGGCAGAGGGTGCAGTCGGAGAGGATGGCATACGCCTTCTCAGCGCGTTGTTTTAATCTCCCGTCACGATGGAGGTCCATATACCGCACGATTGAATCACCAGTCATGGACGCGGTTATGGAAGAGAGATATGATAATATTATGGGATTGGCCGTCGATCTCTTCCTGCCTGGAGGTAAAATCTTGATGGAAGATTGTATCAGGACACTCACAAAAAGAAGCAGGAGCATCCGACGGTTTCAGGAAAACCGCCGTTTATCGGGTGAACAGCTGCGAATGCTGATAGATATCGCCCGGTTCTGTCCGTCTGCCAGGAACCGGCAGCCGCTCCGGTATATCATCTCGGTTGAGCCTGAGGAGACCGTTTTGATACGTTCATGCCTCTTATGGGCGCTTGACCTCCCGGACTGGGATGGACCAGAGGAGGGGGAGCGACCGACTGCGTATATCACGATTGTGGCTCCTGAAAAGTGCAGTCCTGATCCTGCAATTGATCTTGGCATTGCTGCCCAGACGATCCTTCTTGCGGCAGCCGAGCAGGGGATTGCCGGGTGTATGTTTGGATCAATTCACAAAGAAGCGCTCGGCCAGGTTCTCTCTGTTCCACCGGGATATGATATCCTGCTCGTGATTGTACTTGGGTATCCTGCCGAAGAGATCCAACTAGAGGTAGTCGGGGAGGATGGGGATACCCGGTACTGGCGGTCTTCTGATGGTGTTCATCATGTCCCAAAACGTGCCCTTGACGATTGCATACTCAGAAGGGATTGGCCATAGTCTCATGTGGAGACACCAGACGACAATCGCCTGCGACACTACCCGGTGAGGATGACAGGGTATGATCCTGCAGTAATCTCCTCCGTGTGCCGGATACCTTGTGCCGGGTGTGATGCCTGCATACAGGAGCTCTCTCATCCTTGAATTCCTGTTTCCTATGCATCCCGCTGGCCTTGTGGTATTCATGGCCCGGCTCTATGGGTATGGACCTCAATCTCTTGTGAGGACTAAGAAAAGAGATCATGAAGGGAGAAGGTGTGCGGGCCAAGCTTTCCATCAAAGTTTGATGCACCTATGAAGAGCGCTCTGCCTGTGCTTGTTGCCGCTTCAATCCCGGCATACATTGCAGATCTGATCGCCTGTTCATCAGTTCCGTTGATTACAATCTCATATATCGACCCAACCCCATCAGGTACCTGCGATCCCGGGACCGTATCCTTCAGCGTGGGGCACCAGATATGGTTTGTACTTGCCGGCATTGGAAAATGGTAGTTGGTGCATCCGACTTTCGATCCGCTCCCGACAATACCGCCTGCAAAACTTGTGATCACACCGTTCAGCGGCGCGATCGCATCGGCGCCTGCCCGGGCAGCAGCAAGGGCATCATGCCTGTTTTCTCCCATGACCAAAAAGTTCCCGCCTGCAATCCCTTTTACCGTTCCAAACCGCTCTTCTCCGATGTATTCACCTTCCATCACCGGAATCCGAAAACAACGCCTCCCCCCGACAATGCATTGGTTTTCATAGCCGTCACCAAAGTAATGCATCCGGGTATAGAACCGGTCTTCTGCATGAGGCAGTCCGTCATATGCTGATGCGGTTGGTGCAGGCAGGATGCACTGGGAGATGCGATCAGCAACAAGGGATCGCATATGCTTCTTTTCTGCACAGATGAGAATCGATACACCGGGTCTTCCATCCGGGGTGTCTTCCCATACACCTTCTATACCGGCTTCACAGGGGCAGAAGATCTTTGAGGTGGCGAATCCGGTTGCCTCAGTTGCTGCAATATATGCCCATTCGAGCGTATCGGCGGTTACAATCACCCGGGAGACCCAGACAGGAAACGCTTCGGCAAAGGTATCGAGAATGATTGCCCCATTTCTTTCCATAAAAGAGGATCACCCCTTCCTGAAGACGACCCCATCTTCGGTGACGATTGCATCCATCAGAACATCATGGGGGTCAATGGGGAGCGCCTCGACCTCCTGGCAGGCAAATGCAATTCCAATTTTGCTGATATCCGGATACCTGGCAAGGAAACGATCGTAATACCCTGCTCCATAACCTATCCTCCCTCCTTGACGGTCAAATCCAAGCATGGGCAGGATAATGGTATCGACATCGGCACCATCGGCGGGAATCTCATTTCCGATAGGTTCGGGAACACCAAATGTGCTTGGCACCAGAACCCCGAGATCGTACAGGTAGGATAAGCGGAGGCTGAAATCCTCACTCTGGATGATCGGAACGATGACCGGATGATTATATGCAAGCAGCATGGTGATGAAAGGAATGGTATTTACTTCCATTGGTTTTGAGGTATAGACCATCACCGTCTCGCCCGGTTTGATCATCTTCATCAGATAACGGCATATCTTTCTGCTTTTTTCAAAGCGCTCTTCTGGACTCTGCATTATCTTTCGGCGCCGCAGTATATTTCGTATTGCTTCTTTATCTTCAGCCATAGGTCTCACCACTCTATGCCAGTAGTATATCAGGGAAGTATAATAGTCATTCTTTTGTGCGGGGCACTTCGTTACGGGATCCTTTCTGCTTTCCAATGACATATGCCATGATCATCCCGATGATAAAGGAGAGCGTAATCCCCACAATAAGTGCGATGATGCCCATTATGATCGTTACAGGATACGAATCTGTCTTCATCCCGTGTTTCCCAAGTTCAAGAGCAACAAAGACAAGGAGTCCGCCGAAGATGCCATAGGGTATCAGGGTCAGCACCTCAGGTGGTGCAAAGGCAACTGCAAAACCTATGATGAGAACTCCTGCGATGATGTTTGCACCACCGGTTCGTGCACCGAACCGAAACTGGGCTGCGAGACCGCCTGCACCATGGCACATCGGAAAACCTCCTAGCGGAGATGAGACGAGATTCATAATGCCGATGGTCTTTGCAAGCTGATCCGGCTTCACTTCACGCCTGAAGAGATCCATGATGAGGAGTGAGGTGGCCAGAACAGAGTTTCCAAGCGTGAGCGGGATCTGTGGGATCACGAGATGCACCATTGCAAAGAGCCAGTCACCGGATGCCGGGATAATGAGGTCTGGAAGAGGGATCAGTCGGAATGGTGGCAGACCGGTAGCTGCAATTCCTGCGGCAAGCCCGATCCCGATCACGACAAGAGATGAAATATCAGGAACATTTTTCAGATATGCAGCTATGAAGAAGATAGCGATGATCAGAATGGCAACCCCGGCAAAGACCGGATCTGCTATGATATACCCTGATGATGTCCTGAAAAGAATGAACGCAAGTCCAAGCTGGATTCCCCGGATGACACTCTCCGGCACAACCTTCTGAAGTCGCTCCATCCCTTTTACATACCCGAGAATCAAAAAGATCACTCCGATAATAATCCCTGAGGTGGCAATTTCCCCTGCGGTAAGCCCCTCAGTAATAACGATGGCTCCGATTGCCTTCATCGGCTCAATCGGGATGGGAAGTTTGTAGTAGAATCCAGCAATGATGAACCAGAGGCCGATTCCAAGAAATGCATAGCTGACATTGATCCCTGCAGCAATTCCTGCTCCAAGGATTATTGGAAATATTGTCCCGAAATTCCCAACTGATCCGGCAAGTTCCCGGATGGAGAACCGAATGCCAGAACCAGACGTTTCATCCAGTGTTCTTTTCTTGTCCATCCTGTTACACTCTTTAGATAAGAATGATAATATGTGTTCATCGGTAAAAAGTCACTCATGACCCCAGAGGGTCTCATATGCGATAGATGAAACCTGTTGTTTTCACTATTTTTACCCCCGCCAGTTAACGATTATAAAAACCTGAATGTGTGTTTGTGATAGAATTGGTTAATTAAAAATAGTTTACACTAACTCAAAAATAAATGGTTATATAGTAATAGAGCATAACACACTGTGTTAACCATGGAATGGAATCGACTTATTATTCTTATAGCCGCCCTTTTGATTGCAGGGCTTTGTGTAGCAGGCTGTCTCGATTACGGCACTCCTGCTCCAGAGAAACTGCGGATCGCAACGACGACAAGCCTGTATGATACCGGTCTTCTGGATCATCTCAGGCCGGCCTTCGAAGAAGAGTATCATGCAGATCTGCTTATCGTCTCAGCAGGTACCGGAAAGACTCTTGAATATGGACGGCGGGGCGATGTCGATGTGATGATGGTCCATGACCGTGATCGGGAGGACACATTCATTGCCGAAGGCCATGGTGTCGATCGCCGGGTTATTGCCTATAATTATTTTATCGTACTTGGACCCGAGTCCGATCCTGCCAATATCCGTGGCATGCAGCCTGAAGAGGCGGTTTCGAGGCTCTTTGAGGAAGGTATGGCTGGAACGGAAGGTGTGGAATTTGTTTCACGTGGTGATGCATCCGGAACCCATGCAAAAGAGCAGGCAATCTGGAAATCTGCAGGCTATGACTATACAGCAGATATTCAGGGATCAGGTGCATGGTATGTCGAAGCCGGCCGCGGAATGGGTGAAACCCTGGTAATGGCAAATGAGAAAGAGGCATATACCCTGTCTGACATCGGGACATTCCTTGCATACAAGGGTGAACTTGCATTGGTTCCTGTTGTTGATTCTGGTGATATCCTTTTGAATGTCTATTCTGTTCTGCTGATCAATCCAGAGACTCATGCGGGCATCGATACAGATCTTGCAAAAAAATGGATCAACTACCTCATCTCCGATGAAGTGCAACAGGAGATTGCCAGTTTCGGTGTTGCTGAATACGGCGAACCTCTCTTCTTCCCGGCTGCCGGCAACTGGGATGTTATGGGAGTGCCAGAGGCAGAAGTCACAACTCCTGTGCATTGATCCAGAACCAACTCATTTTTCGCACTATTGAGCATATATGATAGCAAGAGTATTTCCATGAGCGAGATAGTTGAGGGCTTTCGAACTGCCATTGAGCTTATCATCACCCTCGATCCCGAGGTGATCGAGATTTCAGTACGAAGCATCATCATCTCGCTTTCAGCAACGCTTTTCGCATCATTGATCGCAATTCCGATTGGCTCTGTCATCACTTTCACCGAATTTTGGGGAAAGCGGTCCCTTATTAACCTGATTCAGACCCTGTATGCCCTTCCAACAGTTCTTGTCGGATTGTTTGTCTTCCTCCTCATCTCCCGTGCCGGGCCATTTGGTTTTCTTCGGCTCCTCTTTACACCTGAGGGGATGGTGATCGCACAAACGATCCTGATCCTCCCTATTTTAATTGGTCTGACGATATCAGCATTGAAAGGGGTGGATTCGACGATCCTCGATACACTTCGTTCGCTTGGTGCTTCAGGATACCAGTTTACGGCCGGTGTTGTGAAAGAGGCGAAGTATGCGATCATGGCAGCGGTGGTGCTTGGATTTGGCAGAGCGATCTCTGAAGTCGGTGCTGCAATCATGATCGGTGGCAATATCCGCGGTCATACCAGGGTGCTGACAACGGCGATATCACTGGAGACATCGATGGGGAATCTTGCCATGTCGATAGCTCTTGGGATTATTCTCCTTTCAATCGCTCTTGTGATCAACCTTCTTCTTGCAATTGTGCAGAACCGGTGATGGTGATGCTTGAGATACGTGATATTACAAAATGGTTTGATGACACACCTGTTCTCAACGGAGTATCTGCAGAGGTTCAACAAGGCGAGATCTTTGCGATCATCGGACCTTCAGGTGCCGGGAAGTCGACATTGCTCAGGATTATCAACCTCCTGGAAGGTGAGACCCAGGGATCGGTTCTGCTGGATGGAGTGGATATTAAATCCGGAAAAACCCACATGATCCGTCGAAGGATGGGGATGGTCTTTCAGAAACCTGCAGCATTCAATACAACGGTGTATGAAAATGTCGCACTTGGCCTCCGGTTCCGGGGTTTCCCTGAAAGTACGATCAAAAAGAAAGTTGCCGATGGATTAACGCTTGTTGGTCTCGCAGGTTTTGAGGAGCGCAGGGCAAAAACACTCTCGGGTGGTGAGATGCAGCGGGTTGCACTTGCCAGGGTGATGGTGACAGATCCAGATCTCCTCCTCCTGGATGAACCGACGGCAAACCTTGATCCAGTTTCCGTGGAGAGGATTGAGGATCTCATCATCAGGATTAACCGTGAATATTCAACCACGATTATTATGTCCACCCATGATATGTTCCAGGGCCAGCGGCTTGCCCACCGCATCGGGGTAATGATGAATGGCAGGTTTGCACAGGTGGGAACGACACGCGAGATCTTTATCACCCCGTTTGATCGAAATGTTGCCCGTTTTATCGGAATTGAAAACATCATCGACGGGAACATTCTCTCAGCGGACGGCGGAATTGCACTCATTGATGCCGGAGGAATTGTCATTGAGGCAGTGACACCCAATCCTGCCGGGACACCTGTCTCACTCTGCATCCGGCCACAAGATATTGCGGTAAGCTGTTCGACAGAGCATGCAGGGAGCGTTCGAAATGTCCTCTCAGGCCACGTGGTGGCGGTGAGTCCATTGGGTCCTTTGAACAGGCTTACCCTGGACTGTGGGATCCGGATGTCTGCTTTGATCACCTGGAAGGCAACCGAGGAGCTCGGGCTCGAGGAGGGATCACCTATATCTGCCTCGTTCAAGGCTTCAGCAGTACATGTGGTGGAGCGATAAGAATGCCCGCAGCTATTTGTGCAATCATACTGATCAAGGATAAAAGAGGTGGGAATTGAGCCAATCAGGCACTTTTTATAGTTTTTTATCTATTGCATAATGATTACATATCATCTGCAAACCGGATCACCCCGTCTTCGACTGAGATGATGGTACAGAGGGCATGCACCGGTATTTCTGGCTCGATACGAGCCCTCCCTGCTTCATATCTCTTCTCCACGAGCACCCCGACCCCGACGACTGCAGCACCTGAACGCCGGGCAAGCCTGATCAGTGCGGATGCTGTCTCTCCTCGTGCCAGGACGTCATCAATGATGAGTATTCGGTCGTGTTCTCTGATGTGTTCGGTCAGGATAAAAAGGGAAGTTTCTGTCCCCTTTGTTCTGGATCGCGCCTTCTCATGGATCTCTAGTCCCTGCATTGTTTTTGGGAGCTCTTTTCGTGCGATTAAGACCGGGATGTCAAGTTCAATTCCTGCGGGGAGAGCAGCAAGTATTCCGCTCACTTCGGCGGTCAGGATCTTTGTGGGTTGATAGTGCCGGAATATCTCTGCCAGCGCACAACCACAGTTCTGCAGGAGATTGGTATCGGCAAGGTGGTGAATGAACCCCTGCATCTGGATGAGCCCATCTTCATCAACACTGGCGTCCCGTTTGATCCTTTCAACAAGATCTTTCAGCATCATCCACATTGTTTTTCATAAAAAAAGTTAAATCATATTATTACATTATTCCTGGATTATTAGACGAGTTTTGATTCTACCATATCTGAAAGCATCTTTCCGAGTTCAGTAAGACGAATCGAGATATTTCTACCACGTTTTCTCTTCGTTATGAAGCCCGAATCCTCAAGTTTTGAGAGGTGATGGGAAAGCCTGCTCCTCTCGCTCCTGAACTCCTTGCTTTCTTTCTGGATGTTTGGGTTGATCATGTAGATGATGCTGTCAAGAGATTCAACACCTTCCTGAATATGAGTGATGATCTGCCGCTGTTCTTCACCAGGGTAGTCCACAGGGATGACCGGTATCTCAATGACGTCCTCGATTCCAATCTCCTCACCATTATCATCATATTTTGGGATTGATGTAATGATTTTTGATCTTGTCATGCATGCGGCAATATACGCACCTATAGAGAGTGTGTGGAATGCGCTTGTAATGTTAAGGAAGACTTCGTTTCTTTTCAGGTTCTCTTTTGCGATTATCGTAAAGAGCTGATTCGTCGCTTTGAGTACTGATCGTTTATCGATCGTATGTATTTCGATCTCCCATAACATCTTCAGCTCAGACTGGATCTGTTTGGCAACCCGTCGAACATCATGCTCACCTGGAAGAGCTTTGTCTTCACCGACTATCAGTAAGAGTTTGGAAAAGGGAATTTCACGAAGGGCGCTGATGGACTCTATCAGGCGGTCCTTATGAGTTCCCACAAAAACAATGTGTGTCGTAGGCATAATCAGTTATCATATTCCTTTAAATAGTTTATATATCTTTCTATGGATCAATAGGTATATCGTATTCAGTATGAATAATATGATACTTCACATTTGTTCTATACAATAGTTCTATAATTAAACTACTTTGAATGATTCTGCCACCATTAGAAAAACCTGGATCAAGTTAAAGACCTGTCATCTGTGAAAGGCGGAAGTAAAGACTCTGTATTATGTGAGGCAAAGATTCATTAGATCCTATCGACAGATACACAAATCGGCGAGGAGTACCCCCCTCTGGGAAATATATCTCCTCGTCATGCACTGTTTCTGATGGTAGACCTTCTGTATCATCGAAGAAGCGCCCGGCTCATTACATTCCTTTCAGCAGTCAACCCTTCTTCTAACGCAACATTCATTCATCCGGCTTGTGAAAGGATACCATCCAGAAAAGCCCGTCCCAGAGTGAGCAGGTTGTAACATCGAGCATATCATCGGGAATGAACCTCTCAGGCGGATCATACACCCCTGTGTCTGGATCCGGCATAAATCGACCAAATAAAGACGATTTTTCCCTTAACTTTACTGATTCATCGCAGATATAGAGTCTGCCCCCGGGTTGGGCAACCCGGATCATCTCCCTGATGGCCATCTCCTTGTCATTGAAGAAGTTGATACCGCCGATATGGTAGACCACCTCAAACATTTCATCTCCAAATGGAAGTGCTTCTGCGTTCCCCTGTACACAACCGATATCAACTCCCCATTTTATCTGGTTCTTCCTGCACCTGCGCAACATTCCAAACGATATATCATTTCCATAGAATCGCCCTTCAACGCCGTGATTATGCAGGTTGCGAAATTGCTGTCCGGTTCCAACAGATGTTTCAAGGACACGGTCTTTGGGATGGATCTCGATGATCGTGGCAATTTCGTTCAGCCAGGTCTGAATATTACCGAGATTGAACCTATATATGAAATCATATACCAGGCTCAGCCAGTCATATCCTCTCTGCGCTGTCCTGTTCCACCCATAAATATCATCGGGGCGAAGGATCACAGGTATACCGTCCCGTATGGTGAACTGCTCGCCCGATACGCTATCGATCAATACACCATCTTCAGCATCGAGCGCCTCTCCGCTCGACGGGTTCCGGAGAAGTGAGATGATTTCTTCCTGCCTGGACATTGATAGAATCCTCAGGATGGTTGTGGGTTCTCCCGATACAATATACGTTCTTATATACGTTTCACTGGCATAGACAATCCAGTTTGCATCAACGGATTATTGACCTTCTCATGTGGTCCGGAGAATGTAATCATATTCTGGTGATAGAAGCGGTATCCACATAAATGAATGAAAAATGAGCTTTATTTTTGACATAGATTGAGAAATCTCTGTCAGTAAGCCCCAGCCGTGATTTGAACACGGGACCTGCTGATTACAAGTCAGCCGCTATGCCGGGCTAAGCCACTGGGGCAGGTGATGCATTCTGGATGGCATACCGCCCGGGTGTCATACGAACACCGGAGCATCATTGCCTGAAAATGCTTATAACAATATGCTGGCTACATTAAAAAGATCTTCGGAGTGAATGCCTGGAGCCTCCCGGCGGTCCCCTGCACTCACCTCCAGACACCTCCGATTACCGAGAATGTCAGAACAGAGATGATGAAAGCCAGGATGAGGATTCCGATACTCAGTGGAGGGATGAAGATCAGCATCACATTCACCGTGCTTGCAAACTGGGCAACCCGGTGCGATCCAAAGATGATTACATCCTCACACCATGTCGTGACAGACGCAACGTCCGCAGGTGCAAGGTTGCTTTTTGCCTCAAGAATTGCAGATCGGACATATGGTATAATATCGGCAGAGGGGACCATAGCACCGATCGGGTTTTTCCCGCTTATCATATTGACAACATGGGTGTCTGTTGAGAGGATCTCGGAATCAAAAACGAGATCGGATATTGCTGCTCGGATCTCCTCCCGCACACCCTGGTGGATGTTGTTTCCGTCAACGAGGACATAGGCAGTCGTGACCCCATCCACACTTGTAATGAGGGCCAGTACACCGAGATCGCCAAACCCCTGTTCCCGGCTAAATGGCAGACGAAGGTGAGAGACCCCAACTGACAGAGGGAGCAGAGGGGCGGATGAAGCTTCTTCCATGGCAGCAAGTGCGGCCCTGTAATACTCTGTTCCAAGCGGGGTTGCCGGCAGCACCGGGGTAGAAACATCTGTCATGCAGTTGTGTGCATCAACAAACGCGACATCACGGAACCACCGATGCCCTTCTGCCATGATGAGGGTACCGATATTATAGTCGATATCCTCTGTTTTTTCGGGTGAACGGGTGGAAACCATCAGAATTGAATCTGAAAACCGCTGTGTCAGGATCTCAACACTCCTGTACCGTGTTCGTTTCGGCCGTGAAGCACCGCCGGCAAAAGAGAGATCGGTCATGCTGTTGCGCAATGCCGATATGATCTTTTCTGCTTCAGATTCAGCGACAAGGTTAAAGTCATGGGTTGAACATCCATGGGTAACCAGCACCTCACCACCAAGGTTGTCATGGATGATCTTTGGAAGATTCGCACTCCCGATATCTCCCATCGGGCCTGGATGGACATTTGGAACCGTCAGTACCACATCATCCAGTCCCTCCCGTGAAAACACAATACTGGCCTGGGGCACTGTCACTTCCTCTCCAATCTCCCTGAAGAAATCTTCGAGTGCACGTGATCCGTCAGTTGTGTGGGCGATGAACGCATTCAGAAAATTCAGGCCAGAAAGTCCAAAAGACCCTTTCAATGGGCGTTCTATGAACCAGATAAAAATGGAGCTTGCAATCCCGAATATGACCAGGAGCCCGCCTGCCCAGGCGACAAACTCCAGGTCAAAGTAATAGTAGCCCGCAGCCAGTCCTGCAAGGCTCTGGAATGCCGCTGGAATAACCATTCTCCGAAGCCGCCAGTCAGCTATCGCAACCAGCACAGGCATCCTGATTGAGAGGATCACACCAAGGCCTGCTGCATACGTGATTGGAAGGTATATCGCCGAATCAGCTCCTATCACTGCAAAGGCCGTTGTGATGACTGCAAAAACGACAGAAGCGAGTGCGAGAAGTCCTGATCTGTTCCAGCTCAGCTGTTTTCCAAGGAGAAGAATGAATGGCCGTGTTGTTACAAACGCAACGATTGCAGGCAGGGTGAACCCGATTGTTCCAAAGAACCAGATCGGCTCTCGTGCCTGGATGAGGGCAATATCGATGACCACACCAAGAATTATGACATACAGGAGGGAACGTGGCCAGGAAGGAGCGGTTATAATATACCGGGACAACCGCTCAATACCAACATAACTCCCCCGCTCGCCCATAGTTACCACAGCCCGTTCAGGATCAACTCACTCCTCTGTCCATGTACATTCCGTGATTCACCTCTCCACCGAAGCGGGGATCGATAAAACGGCGCATTGACAGCAAGTGTCTCGTACTCGCCGCCCTCCCCTGCAATATGCATCCTGTTTCTCTGCGATATCAGCTTGAGCTTCTTCACACATGCAGCATCAATATGGGCTCCCAGCATATCTTCTGACAACCCGTCTGCTGCACAGACAACAAAGATGGCATCAAGCCTTCGGGCTACCTGGTCCATAATCCATTCCGGGTCCTGTTGCCACAGGGGACAGAAGAGCAGAAGCCCGAGATCGTCAGCGATCTGACCTACCCGGGTATACTGGTATTTGGAATGGATCGCACCTGCGATCACTCCTTCAATAGATAGTGTGGAGAGCCCCTCCAACAGATCTGCAAGCTCCTCTTCTTTCCTGCCATGTGTCCTGATCTCACAATAGTTCATACCCCCGCGATCTGCGATCAATGGCACTGCATTAAGATTTGATGAATGGAACATGTATGAATCAGGGTTGTCCGGACGGACACAGACAAGGTATCTGACGTCAAGGCCAGCATCAAGGGCAAGCTGAATCGAGAGGACCGAGTCCTTTCCTCCTGATGTCAGAGCGGCATACACCACGATTCACCCAAAGTACCGCTGAAACCGCTCCTGCACCTGCTCCCATGATGGCAGATTTGTCTGGCATCCCGCTTTTTCGATGACATAAGACGAGCATATCGTCCCGATCCTGCAGCAGTCGGGAAGCGGCATCCGCTTCTGGTATGCAGTCAGGAAACCGGCACGGTACGCATCTCCTGCACCGGTCGGATCAATGAGCGCCACTGGGACTGAAGGAATATCAATAGATTTTCCATCTTCATAGAGTCTGCTTCCATCACGTCCCTGTGTAAAGATCGAAACCGGCACCCGTCCGGCCAGTTCGTCTTCGGTAAGTCCAAGCACCCGGCTCATAATCTCTGCTTCAAACCGGTTTGCAAAGAGAATATCGATTGTATCCAGGAGCCGTTCGAACTGTTCGGCACTATACTTGTGAATATCCTGGCCGGGATCAAAGGAGGCAAACCGTGCACGCTCGGCAACTTTGACATTGTACGATGGATCCGCTGTCGCCATGTGTACAAAGTCAAACGGTGGAGGATCGGCTCGTGTGAACGCATCAGATGCCCCCCATTCAAAGAAGGTGATCTGGTCCTCGTTTTCATCGGTGAACATGCAGGCAAGGGGCGTGTGGGCATCTTCCTCAATATAGAAGAAACGCCCCACCCGTTTTGAATCGATCCATTCATCATACGCAGATCCTGCAAAATCCCCACCCACTGCAGAGACGAGCGTTGCTTTCCCGCCAAGAGTGGCTATTCCAACTGCGATATTTGCAGCCCCGCCGCCAAAGAAGATCTGGTGATCAAGGATCTGGGTTGACGTGTTTGGCGCCGGCAGGCGCGGGACACGGAAGATATGGTCAGTTGCGGTATGGCCGACGACATGAATCATATCTCAATCACCTCAATAACCTGCAGGGGGATCTCGCGCAGTGCCCGTCCGATGGTTGCCTTTGCGATCCGTTCAGCATGCTGAGGTGATTCTGCCTTGAATACCTTCATGTCGAGTGTCAGACCGACCAGAGCGGTTTGTGCCACCATTAGTGCATTGTTTAATTCTTCCTCACAATTTGGGCATGATGTTGCCCCTATTTCAACCTCGACGAACTTTGCCGTCGGGTTCAGTCTTTTTCCAGCCTCGCTAATGGCAATTCCGATGGCATCGTCGACAGAACGGACATCTTTTACAATCCATGCCGACTCGAGTGTAACATGATAATCTGCCATACTTTCAAATCTCCATATTACCAGTATTCTTCGTGCAGGTGTTCGTACACAGGCATCCTCTCCGGTGATACCGCCAGTTCCGCTGCCTCTCCAATTGCAAGAATCGCAACCGGTCTGACATGTGGGGGGATCCCGAGTACCTCTTTTAGTTCATCCTCATCAAAGGCGCCGACCCAGCAGGTGGCACACCTGAGTGCATGGGCTGCAAGCATCATATATACTCCGGCAATCGTTGCATCCTGGACTGCATAGAGAATCCCGCGCTCGCCATACCGTGACATCGATCGGACATAGTTTGCACAGATGACGAAGGCGCATCCGGCCTCCCGTATGAAATCCTGAGAATACGCTGCATCTGCGATCGCCTCGAGCACGTCATCCTGCCTGCAGACGATGACATCCCAGGCCTCCCGGTTTCCTGCAGTCGGGCATGTGGATGCTGCGGTCAGAAGATAGTCTAACTCTTCCCGGGCAATTTTTTTTCCCGTATATCTCCTGACTGAACTGCGGGATTGTAAAAATCCCAGAAACTCAGAGGACTCCATGTTTGGAAAGCACTTCCCACGCAGCCTGTGCAACGGTAGTTGCAGCAGAAACACTCTCACCCGCACGCTCGGTTGCCAGACCGAACTGGTCGCTCTCGGTAAGGCTGATCACTTCCGAAAGGGATTGGGCAACCTTTGTAAATTCATGGTGGCCTGTTGCCTGCGCTGCGGTTTGTGCATCAGCTCGCACCTCTTCTATGATGGCAATAAGCATTCTGCGTGCACCTGGTCGTTCTTCCTTCTGATAGCCCGGCAGACTCATGAGCATCTTTGAGACAGAGATGATCTCCGCCTTGAGACGCTCAGCGTACTGCAGGGATACAACTGCATTCCTGACATCCATATGGATATACAAGTTGCAAAAGAATATAAAAAGATGGGTTATATCCTAATTAACGTCTGGATTTTGGTTTTGCGCCCATCGATGTCTTCTTCGAGCGACGAATATGACGGCGTATGCGGGGGTCAGCCTGCTTTGGTCCCCGGCGTCCCCTGCCCTGCTGCATGGTGTTTGCCATCTTCTGCTCAAGTTTTCTGATGGCGGAATATTTCTTATACCGCTGGTTGGGCCCTGGCTTCTTTGCCTCACCACTTTTCTGGGGGACCAGCCTGATCTGTCCCTGGTTCCCTTTTATCTGGTGCCAATTTACACTGCCTGTTTTTCCCATATGAAACTCCTTATTATTTCTGTCTGGATTTTTGATAAAGATATCTTTTTACAGCCGCTTCTGGATCGATCGCTTCAGAATACCAGATACGATTTGTCCATCTATCCTGCCCCGGACCTCCTTCATCACAACGCCCATCAGGGGTCCAAGTGCGGCCATGCCCCGCTCAGTGACAAAATCCAACCGTTCATCAACGATCTCCTCAACCAGCATCTCAAGATCAGCAATGGAAAATGCGGGTCCAACCGCCTCTATAGCTTCGTCAAGCCCTGCTCCTTCAACAATGGCACGGAGGATGGCTGGTATCGCCTCTTTTGCAACGGTGCCTGCTCCAACCATGGTAAGAAGCAGAATGATCGTCTCATCTGCTATCCCCTTGCAGTCCACACCGTCGCGTGAGAGCTCCCGCATTGTTGAGAAGAGTGTCCGTGCTGCAAGAGAAGGCCTGATCCCGGCAGATACTGCTTGTTCAAAGGTTTCCAGACGATCGGAATAGGCGATCTGGCGGGCAAGCGCTCTATCTATCCCATATTCCTGTGTATACCGTTTTGCCCGCTCTGTCAGGAGTTCAGGGAGGGTTATCTCCTCCATCATGGCCTGGGTTATCTCAATCGGGAGAACATCTGTTTCAGGATACATGCGCGCAGCACCTGGCAATGGGCGCATATAGGCAGAACCCCCTTCAGGGAGCATCTTACGGGTCTCTTCCGGGATACCCTTCAGTGCCATTTCTGCACGTTTAAGTGCCAGGCCGATTGCACAGTGTGCCTGTTCAGTCGTCCCGGAGACAATGATAATACAATCCCCAGGACCAGCACCACATCTCTCCTGCACCGCCTGCACCTCCTGGCTGGTGATGCCGTATGCAGGCAGCTCATCGGTATGGAAGATCCCACCGACACCACATTTCTTTGCATAATCCGACATCTCGCTTCCTAGCCTCCGGCCCGGCTGAATCTCACGTCCGACCGCCCCGGCAAACCCTCTCAGCCTGGCAGCAAGTATGCAGTGTGCCTTCCTGAGGACTTTGGATGCGGTCGTGGAAAAGATATCGGTCACATCCACGAGCGTATCAGGTATCTCTGCATTCCTAGATTCAAGATCGCGCTGGATATCGAGGAGTTTTACCTGCCGTTGTACTTCGTGTGAGACCACCAGCGGGATCAGGTCCAGGTCCTGCACACCCTTGATCTCGATTCTGGCTCCCTTTGTAATTGATATGTTGACGTCCTGGCGGATTGTTCCGATGCCGCGTTTCACCCGTCCGGTTGACCTTAGCACCATCCCGATATATGCGGCGATATCCTTGACCTCATCTGGAGTATGCATACATGGTGCTGTTGTGATCTCGACGAGAGGTATGCCGAGCCGGTCCAGGGAGAACGTATTCCCGGTCACCCGCTGGGCAGCTTCTTCTTCAAGGCAGATGGATTCAATTCTACAATCTTTCCCTGCAATTCCATTCATTGCAATGAGAGCTGTTCGCTGGAACCCGGGAGTGTTTGACCCATCGATGACCATCTTCCTCATTGTATGCACCTGCTGAATAGGGGTCATTGAGAGCAGCTTTGCGATGGTGAGCGTGATCTCCAATGCTTCAGGGTTCAGCTGTGCTGGCGGCTCGTCATCATTCTCTATTAAACATGTGGTATCGTACGTATAATAGCTGAAGAGCCTCGTCTGCTTCATCTCTTCTTCTGCCGCACGATCGATCAATCCCATCTCCGAAACGGTGGGCCTCAGGTACCGCTGGATTTCCCCTGTCCGTTCATCAGTGTTCCGGAGATAGGTCGGGCACCTGCAGAACAGCTTCTCTTCCGTGTTGAGCTGCTGGTGAATCTCGATTCCAGCTTTCAGTCCGAGCTCCTTATAATCCATAGAGCGACCTCCGTTGGATCTCGCCTTTTACGCTCTGCTGCATCATCTTTCTGATCTCAAGAGGATCGTCTGTCTGCCCGAGCACCCACATCAGCTTCACAAGCGCAGTCTCAGGGAGCATATCTTCTCCTTCCACAACACCAGATCTGAGGAGATCACGGCCGGTATCATAGACCCGGTTGCAGACCCTGCCATGCAGGCACTGGCTGGTCATCACAACTGTTGTTCCCTGTGAGATACATTGTCGGATTCCATCCAAAAATGCTGATCCAACATGGCCAAGCCCGGTCCCGGCAATGACGATCCCACGGTAAGAAGCATAGTGCTCCAGGATCAGAGAGTCCATCCCGGGATAGTAGGGGATGAGGGCACACTTCTCCTCCAGCGTGTCATAGAGCGCTGGTTCCTGTGATGATCGCCCTATGGCATCTGGTGTTATGGTCACCGAGAGGTCAGGGTACGTGACGCTTCCTATCGGGCGTGTACCAATACTCTGGAATGCATCACGGCGCGAGGTATGCATCTTCCGCACTCTTGTTGCCCGGTGAAGGGAGCAGTAATCATCGTTTGCCGTACCATGCATGCAAATGACGACCTCCCCAAGATCCGCTGTCGCTGCTCTTGCACTGCAGAGCATGTTCATTGCATTATCGCTGCTTGGGCGATCAGCGGACCGCTGGGATCCGACAAAAATAACCGGAACCGGCGTATCAAGCATAAAACTCACTGCAGATGCTGAATACGCCATAGTATCGGTCCCATGGGTGACTATGACTCCTTTGACGCCAGCTTCAATCTCCTCGTAGATGGTCCGGGCAAGCTCAACCCACATCGATGGCTCCATATTTTCAGAAAGGATTGAAAATGGTTGCCGTGTCCGGTAACATCCAAGTGTTGCGAGTCTTGGAATAGCACGGATAATCTCTTCAGCAGTAGATTGGCTGGTCACCGCTCCTGTCCGGTAATCGACGCGGGATGCAATTGTTCCACCTGTAGAAATAATTGCGAGATCCGGAAGTGAATCGTCCTGGAAGACCGGGATTTCCGGTACGGGTTTCTGTATACCCTCCCCCATATATTCCAGACAGCCTGGAGAAACCCCAATATTGTATCCTGAATTAAGCTTGATAACGGCCATGCCGTCTCTTTCTGTGATGTAGGTTGCATCAACCTCTCTGTTGCCAAGGAGGCAGGTCACCTGATCTCCTGTCTTCATTCTTTTGCCAGCCTCCGTATCAATGAAATACGTTCTTCTTCAGCATTATTCAATAGGTTCTTTCTCTTCACAAGTTTCTCATTATCCTCTGCAAGCATCATTGATCGCAGCTGGATTGCTTCCCTGACCGCCACTTCCGCAGGCCCACCGGGCACCACTTTTGCCGAAACGACCAGCGCAGGGTCAAGTGCCCGTTCGATCCGATCCTGTGTAAGCCCTTGCCCGATAAGGGATATGCCCGCAATCTCTTTTCCTGCTGCTTCAATTGCAGCAAGTGAGATCTCCTGCGAACGGACGGCCCGGCCCACGATGGTATGGGCGGTTCTGAACGGAAGGTTATATTCCCGCACAAGGGTGTCAGCAAGTTCAGTTGCAGTTGAAAACCCCCTGTCACTCTCCTGTCGCATTTTTTCACGATCAAAAGTCGCAGTCTCAATCATACCGGATAGAATTGCGATGCTTGCAGCAGCGTGCTCAATGCCTGCCCAGAGGTGGGGATTGAGGGTTTGAAGATCGCGGTTGTAGCTCATGGGAAGCCCCTTCATACAGACAAGTGCCGCCTGAAAGGCTCCTGCAACTGTTCCAACATGACCGCGCATGACCTCAGCACAGTCCGGGTTCTTTTTCTGCGGCATGATCGAACTGGTTGAACAGTAGCTGTCGTCAAGCTCGATAAAACCTACAAACGCACTACTCCAGAGAACCAGTTCCTCACAGAGCCTGCTTGCGGTTGCCATCATGATAGAAAGATCAGAGAGAATCTCAAGAGCAAAATCCCTCCCCGAAACCGCATCCATCGAATTTCCCAGGATCCTGTCAAATCCAAGGAGCCGACGGGTCATCTCCCGGTCAATTGGAAACCCGGTTCCGGCAAATGCAGCAGCTCCAAGTGGTGATCTGTTCACCCTTCTGTATGTATCAAAGAGCCGTTCAGCATCACGTGCAAACGCCTCTTCATAGGCAAGGAGGTGATGAGCGAGAGTTGTCGGCTGTGCATGCTGAAGGTGGGTGAAACCGGGCATGACAGTTCCGATATGGTCTTCTGCGCAAACAATCAGGACGGCTCGAAGCTCTGCCAGCAGTTCAAGGATCTCAAGTACCGCTTCACGCACCCGTATCCGAAGGCATGTCGCCACCTCGTCATTTCTGGATCGTGCCATGTGCAGACGCCCGCCTGCCTCCATTCCTGCAACCGCGATCAATTCCCCCTCAATTCCTGCATGGATATCTTCAAACTGCTCATTAAAGGCTTCTTCCGGGATGCCGTCCAAATACATCTTGAGGAGTGCTTTTGCAATCCGTTCTGCATGCTCGCGTGGAATCAGGCCCTGGTGGTCAAGCATTGCGAGGTGGGCCATGTCGACTGCAATATCAGCAGAGGCGATCCATCTATCAGCCTCCATTGATGAGAGATAGTGGGCAATCCGGGCACTCCTGTCGCCTGAGAGTCTCCCTTCCCGTATCTGGTCGTGTCTCATCCTCTTCCTCGTCTACATGATGGATCGTTAGCACTGATTATCCCTTCGAACTGGAGGATGCATCTCTGTATGTCCGTAATCTGGACATAATACAAATAATTATCTCTTATTGTATACGAATTATCTCTAAAAGTATCTTTAAAGCTCAAATATATACAAAAAAGCAATATATTATATAGTCCTCTTTACTACTCCTATGTATGAAAACAAGGGTATTCGTATGTATAGCTGCGTTGCTGACGCTTGCTCTTTTTGTGGCAGGCTGTGTTGATGATACCCCGGTTTTGCCTCCTGATGCACGGGGTGAAGTGGGTATCATGTACACTGCCGCCGGACAGATGCCGATTCTGCTCCAGACCGGGCAGATTGACGGGTATATCATCTGGCAGCCATTTGTATCAATTGCTGAAAAAGGCGGTTTTGGAACCATCGTCTCGTACTCACAGGATATTCCGCCCGAGAATACCTGGACCGATCACACCTGTTGTGCACTCTCAGCCCGGCAAGACTTCATGAAGGCCAATCCGGATATCGTGAGTGCAATCTCTGCCATCATCATCCTCTCTGGTGAGTATATCCGTGAAAACCCGGATCGCGCTGCAGATATTACTGCATACTGGCTCTTTGGCGGTGGAGATATGACCTATGGTGATGTGACGCTCGATTCAAAGGATCTCCTGAGAGATGTGATCCCGACAATTCGATACACCACAGAGCCCTCTGAAGCATGGCTCAATAGCAACCTGCGGTTCGTTGAGGCCCTTCGTGAGATCGACTATCTGACAGGAATTCTGGAGGACATCCCGCCTGAAGAGGTCAAAGCCGAACTCTTTGACTTCAGCCATTATGAGGCTGCACGGGCAATGATCGATACCGGCGAGATAACGACTCCGGCAAAGCTGACGAAGCACATGTCACTTGGTTATCTCCCATCTGCCCATAATACGCCTCTCTTTGTTGCTATCAAGGAATGGGAGTATTTTGATGAAGAGTACGGCATTGCACTCAAACCACGCAGGGATATCCCCGGCAAGGTCGATGTGGCCGATCTGATCATAAACGGAGTTGCCGTTGCCGAAGTCCGTCTGGTCGAGGGTGAAGGTGGCGCACAGCTCATGACTCTCATGGCTGCCGATGCGATCCAGATGGCATATGCAGGCACCCCACCGACTATCTCTTCCATTGACAGGGGAACTCCTATTAAGATCCTCCACCCAACACAAACGGAAGGATCGGGCTTTGTCGTTGCAAAAGGTGCACCGGTTACCGATTGGGACTCATTTATTGACTGGGTTGAGTCGCGGACTGCTGAGGGCCGCCCGGTTAAAATCGCAGCACCAATACGAGGCTCGATCCAGGATGTGCAGATTAAATTTGCGCTCCACGACAGCGGAGTGGTGGTGAAGGAAGTCAGATGAGATGGTACCTGAAAATAATCCCTTTATTTTTCATTCTCGTTGTCTGGGAGATTGCGGCGCTTCTTATTAACAACCCATTTATACTCCCCCATCCAGCAATAGTTGTTTCAGTTCTTCTTGCTCCAACAGTCGATATCCTTGGAAGCGGAAGCCTCATTGACAATACATTTCTCTCGATCTGGCGGGTTGCCCTGGGATTTAGCCTTGCCGTTGCCTGTGCGGTTCCTGCCGGGATCATCATCGGCAAATACAGGACTGTCGATGAGCTTCTCGACCCGGTCGTTCAGCTCTTCCGTCCTATCCCGCCCCTCGCATGGGTCCCGCTGGCACTTGCCTGGTTCAAGATCGGCCTTGCCTCCATCATTTTTATCATCTTTATCGGATCATTTTTTCCGATTTTGATCAACACCATCGACGGAGTACGGCGGGTGAACCGGACCTGGCTGGAAACTGCGGAAATCTATGGTGCCAAAGGCTGGAAACAGCTGGTGTATGTCATCATCCCGGCAGCTGCTCCTGTTATATGGACAGGTCTTCGGGTTGGTTTTGGTGTTGCCTGGATGTGTGTTGTCGCAGCAGAGATGCTCCCGGGAACGTCTTCAGGAATTGGGTATCTGATTATGTACTCGTATAACTGGGGACAGGTGCCGGTGATCATTGCCGGGATGATTATTATCGGGTTGATCGGGATCGGTGTCGATATGTTCTTCAAGGGAGTTGAACGGAAAAAGTTCCAATGGATGGAGTTGAGCCGATGACCGTCAGGATCAATAACGTTGGAAAAACCTTTCCCTCACGCATCGGAGACCCTCTCGTTGCCCTTGAGGATATCTCAATTGAGATCGAGAGAGGCGAATTTCTCTGTATCCTCGGTCCTTCAGGCTGCGGAAAGACGACACTTCTCCGACTGGTCGCCGGACTTGACCGGCCGACCTCAGGTGAGATCATCGTTGAAGGAAAATCAGTAACCGGTCCTGATCCACGGCTTGCAATGATCTTCCAGGAATATTCCCTGTATCCCTGGCGGACAGTACGGGGCAATATTGCCTTTGGCCTGCAGATGCGCGGGATGTCGCGTGAGGAGCGCGATGAGAGGGTGAACCATTTCATTCAACTCGTCGGCCTGGAAGGTTTTGGAGACAGCTATCCCTATGAACTCTCTGGCGGGATGCGCCAGCGTGTTGCTGTTGCACGGGCACTTGCAACCGATCCGGCTGTTCTTCTGATGGATGAGCCTTTTGGTGCGCTGGATGCACAGACACGAAACCGGATGCAGAAAGAACTTCTCCTGATATGGGAAAAAACCAAAAAAACCGTGATATTCGTCACCCACAGCGTTGATGAGGCCGTCTATATTGCCGACAGGATTTTGGTCCTCTCGACACGGCCGGGTCGTGTTGCCGGGATTTATGATATTGATATTCCACGGCCCAGAAACCGCACCAGTGTCGAATTTGCAAAAATCCGGCGCGATGTCCTTGAGCAGATCGACCGGTTTGAAGAGCGTCAATAAGTTTTATACCTTATACTATCCATTTTATTAAGCACATTCTGATAGCGAGGAGTATTGTATCATGGTCCGAAAACCAGCAAAAATGTATCGGAATATCTCAAAGAAAGCATACACACGCAGAAAATATATGGGTGGAGTACCGGGTCTGAAAATTGTCCAGTTCGATATGGGCAACCCCAGGGAAAAATTTCCGGTAGCCCTTCATCTTGAGGCTAAAGAAGCCTGCCAGATCCGCCATACCGCACTTGAGGCGGCTCGTGTCAATATGAATCGCCGTATGGTAAAGGAGGTTGGCAGAAGCAATTTCCATCTGAAACTCCGGGTCTATCCACACCATGTCCTCAGGGAGAACAAGCAGGCAACCGGTGCTGGTGCCGACCGTGTTTCAGAGGGAATGCGTCTGGCATTTGGAAAAGCAGTCGGAACAGCTGCCCGTGTACAGGAGAAGCAGCGCGTCTTCACCATCTGGACATCGGCCCAGCATGTGGAGAAGGCCAAGAACGCACTCCTTCATGGCGGCCATAAACTTCCAACACCCATCAGTGTTGTTATAGAAGGCGCATCCTGAATTATTTCAAATTCTCATTTTTCGCGAATTTTATTATCTCTGCCATCCAATGAGCGGTATGCATGCCAGAGAAGACCAGAGGCTTGCGCTCGCGATTGCAGATGCAACCTGTGCCTGTATCCATGAAGCGGAAGTTTTTCTCCCACATGATGTTAAAGCTGCAATCGACGCAGCAATCATGGCCGAGACCGATCCCATTGCCCTGGGTGAGATGCACAATATCTCTGACAATATCCGCGAGGCTGAGAGGAGACGCATCCCTCTCTGCCAGGATACCGGCATTATCGTTATCTACCTGACAGTGCCGGCCGGATTCCCAATTGGAGAAGCTGCACTGAAAGAAGCTGTTTGTGACGGTATCAGGGAGGCAACGCTCTCTGTCCCCCTCAGGCCAAATGCAGTCGATCCGATGACACGACAGAATAGCGGCGACAACACCGGCATTGAGATCCCGCCCATTCACATCCGGGAAGGGCCGGAACTGACGGTTACCGTTCTCCCAAAAGGTGCAGGGTCAGAGAATGTATCCCGGATCGGGATGCTTCTTCCTTCCCGTGTCGATGAGATCGCTGCATTCATCGTTGAAACGGTGCTCCTCGCAGGCGGACGCCCCTGCCCCCCGGTCGTTGTTGGTGTTGGAATCGGTGGTACGTTTGATGGTGCTGCATCTCTGGCAAAAGAAGCACTCCTTCTTCCAATCGACTCAATGGATGCCTATGAGCAGGAGATCTGTAGTGCTATAAATGAACTTGGTATCGGGCCGATGGGGCTTGGTGGAAGGACAACGGCTCTTGCTGTTCGGATAAAAAAAGCGCACTGCCATACTGCATCGCTTCCCGTTGCTGTGAATATCCAGTGCTGGGCATGCAGACGTGCAACAAGGAAGGTGGCAGTATGAAACTAAAGACCCCTCTTGGAGACGAAGTCCTCTCCCTCCGTGCAGGCGACCGGGTCTCTCTGTCGGGTATTGTGTATACAGCCCGGGATGAAGCACATCTCAGGATGATGGAAGATGGAATCCCGTTCAATCCGATAGGAGCAGCAATCTACCATTGTGGTCCTGTCATACAGGATGACCAGATCATTGCAGCAGGCCCGACCACCTCAGCACGGATGAACCAGCTTTCGGGCTTTCTTCTTGACCGGGGTGTCCGCTGCCTGATTGGAAAAGGTGGGATGGATGAACACGTCCGGGAAGCCCTGAAAGGCCGTGCCGTCTATCTGGCATTCACCGGTGGCTGTGCGGCTCTTGCTGCATCTCATATGGAGCTCAAAGGCGTCTACTTTCCTGACCTTGGTATGGCAGAGGCAATCTGGGTGATAGAAGTCACCGATCTTATGGTTGTTGTCGGCATTGACGCCTCAGGCAGGGACCTCTTCTCCGAAAACGAAGCGCACGCCCGAAAACGCTTTTCAGCATGGAAAAAACAGACTGGTCTTTGATACATGATCCAAAAGCAAGTGCTTATTGAATAATGTGAATAATGATATAGGAGAGGGTGTCAGGCCTTGAAATTGGTTATCGATGATACACGGTGTAAAGGGTGCAATATCTGTGTCCTGGTCTGCCCGTATACTATTTTTCAGGAAGGAAAGCGGCCAAATGAACGGGGCATCTTTGTTCCTGAACTTGATCGGCCACAGCGGTGCACAAACTGTCGTCTGTCACACCTTTACGGCAGAAGGCTCTGCGGCATCTGCCAGATGATCTGCCCGGATCAGGCGATTAACTGGGTGCCCGAGGCACCGTTTGAACCGCAGAAGGTGGTGATTGAGTATTGACGCATGTTGACTTCATGCAGGGAAATGATGCCTGCGCGGAGGGTGCAATTGCAGCTGAATGCAGGTTTTTTGCCGGGTATCCGATAACCCCGTCGTCTGAGGTTGCCGAACATATGGCACGGCGTCTGCCGAAAGTCGGGGGGACCTTTATTCAGATGGAGGACGAGATCGCGAGCATGGCGGCGATCATTGGAGGTGCATGGACCGGCGTGCGGTCGATGACCGCAACAAGCGGCCCGGGTTTCTCCCTGATGATGGAGAATATCGGGTATGCCGCTTTTACCGAAACGCCATGCGTCGTCGTTAACATCCAGAGGGGAGGTCCGTCAACCGGTCAGCCGACGCTGGCTGCACAGGGTGATATGCTCCAGTGCCGCTTCGGCTCACATGGCGACTACAGCGCGATCGCCCTTGCTCCATCAAGTGTGCAGGAGATGTTTGATCTCACTGTTAAGGCATTTAATCTCGCAGACAGATTCAGAGTGCCGGTTTTTTTGATGGCAGATGAGATCATCGGCCATCTCCGCGAGCGTGTAGAGTTCCCTGACTCTGTTGAGCGCATACGTCCGCGGCCGATTCGTGAGGGAATGCTCCCGTTTGAACCCGAAGATGACCTGGTTCCCGGCTTTACCCCGTTTGGCCATGGCCATCGCGTCCATGTGACAGGCCTTACCCATAACGAAAAAGGGTATCCGGCATCGACTGATCCTGATCTCCATGAACAACTCGTCATGCGGCTGATTGAAAAGGTTGAACGGGCCCGCCATGAGATCGCAGATTATGATATCAAAAACCCTGATGCTGAGATAGTCTTTCTCTCCTATGGAGCACCGACCCGGTCTGTGCGGGAGATGCTCCTGAACGCACCTGATGGTCTCTATGGACATCTAAACCTCAGGATCGTCTGGCCGTTCCCTGAAGACATCCTGAAGAAGTTTTCGGATGCCCGGGTTTTTATCATTCCAGAGATGAATATGGGCCAGATTGCGCGTGAGGTCGAGCGGCATGTCGACCAGGATGTTATCTCCATACCCCGTCTTGGAGGGGAGCTGCATCACCCACATGATCTGCTCAAACGTGCGGAGGAGTGCACATGAGTTATGAAGAATGGTTCAGGCATGATCGCCTTCCCCATATCTTTTGTGCAGGGTGTGGAAATGGTTCGATCATCAACTGTACGCTCTCTGCCATCGATTCACTCGGCTGGGAAAAAGACGAGACGGTCTTTGTTTCCGGAATCGGGTGCTCATCGCGGGCACCCGGCTATATTACAGCCGACTCTCTGCATACCACCCATGGCCGGGCTCTTGCGTTTGCAACCGGTGTAAAAATGGCAAACCCGGATCTCAATCTTGTCGTCTTCACTGGAGATGGAGACCTCTCTGCAATCGGTGGAAATCATTTCATCCATTCATGCAGAAGGAATATCGATATGACCGTCATCTGCATGAACAACCATATCTACGGGATGACGGGAGGACAGGGGAGCCCATGCACACCACCGGGTGCAGTCTCAACCACGACACCCTATGGTATGGATGAAAACCCCTTTGATCTCTGTGAACTGGCCACTGCGGCCGGGGCACATTTTGTTGCCCGCTGGACATCATACCATGTGAGGGAACTGACCCGTTCGATCACGCTTGGCCTTCAGAGGCCCGGGTTTTCTTTCATTGAAGTTTTTGTCCAGTGCCCGACGAACTTCGGACGGAGAAATAAGCTCCGTGATGTGCAGTCGATGATTGAGGTGTTGCGGGATCGTGCACTGTTAAAAGAGAAATATGACCGGCTTGTTGCAGAAGGAAAAGAGGTCCCCCCCGATATGTTTGTGGTCGGGAACCTGACTGACCGGGAGCGCTCAAAAACCAGGGTGAAGCGATGAAGCATGAAGTGAAGTTCTCCGGGTTCGGGGGCCAGGGAATTGTCCTCTCCGCAGTCGTCCTTGGCCGGGCGGCTGCAATGTATGATGGAAAATATGCAGTCCAGTCACAGAGCTATGGGCCTGAAGCCCGGGGTGGGGCATCATCAAGCACGGTGATCATCAGCGAAAAGCCCATTCAATACCCAAAAGTGCTTGAACCCAGTATCTATGTGATTATGTCCGAGGCCGGGTTTTTAAAGTTTGGTGTCGGAGCACCGAAGACTGCGGTGATGCTCATTGATTCAGGGCTTGTCCAGTCACGGCCGGCGTGCCGGTGTATCGAGATACCGGCAACGTCCCGTGCGAAAGAGGAGCTTGGAAAGCCAATCGTTGCCAACATTGTTATGCTCGGGGCACTTGTTGCTGCAACCGGCATCGTCTCAGAAGATGCCATGCAGAAAGCAATCCTTGACACGGTCCCAAAAGGAACAGAGGAACTGAACAAAAAGGCGCTAAAGCTTGGAATCGAACTCGCTTCAGGTGGAGGTGATTCATGAAACTGCTGGAATACGAAGCAAAGAAGATTTTTTCCAGGTACGGGATCAGAACCCCGGATAGTATTCTGATCAGATCTCCTGACGAAGCACCGGATGCCTGCAGAACGATCGGCAAACCGGTGGTGCTGAAGGCACAGGTTACTGTCGGGGGAAGGGGGAAGGCTGGCGGTATCCTGATGGCGACTACGGATGATTGTAGTTCTCTTGCACGGGATCTCTTTCAAAAAGAGATTAAAGGCGTGCCGGTTGTGGAGGTGCTTGTTGAGGAACGCCTCATAATTGAGAAAGAGTATTATGTGTCGATCGCAGTTGACCGAAGCAATAAATCTCCCGTAATCCTCTTTGCAGAAGCAGGGGGCGTTGAGATCGAAACAACCGCCGGAGAAAAGCCTGAAGCAGTCAGATCTGCTCATGTATCCCCATTTTTCCATGATATACCCGGGTTTATCCTCAGGTATCTCAGCCGGGGATGTGAAAAAGAGATTGCATCTGTCATATCGTCACTCTATCAGGTGTTTCGGGAAAAGGATGCTCTCCTTGCAGAGATTAATCCACTTGTCATTACCCCTGACGGTGTTTTTGCGGCAGATGCAAAGCTGATCATCGACGATAACGCGCTTACCCGGCAGGGGATCGTAGAGAATCGTGACCTCTCCGAACGCGAGGCCCTGGCTGAGAAACATGGGTTCTCCTATGTTGAGCTCTCAGGATCGATTGGGGTGATCGGAAACGGCGCTGGCCTTACCATGGCAACCCTTGACCTTATTAATCATCATCATGGAACTGCAGCAAACTTTTTGGATGTCGGTGGTGGTGCTGGATCTGAACGGGTGATGCATGCTGTACGTCTGGTAGCCTCGGTCCCGACAGTTGAAGTGATTGTTGTCAATCTTCTGGGCGGGATCACCAGGTGCGATGAGGTTGCACGCGGTATCATCGATTCTGGCGTGTCCCAGCAGGTGTTTGTCCGGCTCGCCGGAACAAATGAAGCAGAAGGTCGGGCCCTCCTGGAAAACGCCGGGTATCGAATGCTTGATACGATGGAGGATGCAGTAACTGCTGCTGTTATGGAGGTATCGAAATGATCTATGGTGACCGGTCTACCAGGATCCTGGTCCAGGGTGCAACCGGCAACCAGGGCGCCTTCCATATTGATCTGATGAACAGGTATGCCCGCGAAGTCGGAGGTGCAGGAGTAGTTGCCGGTGTAACTCCCGGGAAAGCGGGCCAGGAAGTGCATGGTGTTTTCGTCTATGATACCGTCCGTGAAGCGCAGGCGGTCCATGATACGAATGCATCGGTCATCTTTGTCCCGGCAGGAGCAGCAAGCGACTCTATCATGGAGGCAGCAGATGCCGGGATCGAGACGATCGTTGCGATCACAGAGCATATCCCTGTACATGACGTGATGAGGGCTGTCGCCTATGCACGATCATGCGGATCAGTTGTAATTGGTCCAAACTGCCCCGGTCTTCTTTCGCCAGGTGAATGCAAACTCGGGATCATGCCATCACCTCTCTTTACACGGGGGCCGGTCGGTGTGATATCAAGGAGCGGCACTCTCACCTATGAAGTTGTTGACGAACTGACCCGTGCCGGGATTGGGCAGAGCACGGTTATCGGGATTGGCGGCGACCCCGTCATTGGAGAGACTTTTGTTGACTGTATCAAACGGTTCAAACAGGATCCAGATACCCGGGCAGTTGTACTCATCGGTGAAGTCGGCGGCGCCCTTGAAATTGAAGGCGCAGAGACAGCTATTTCATGTGATATCCCGCTTGTCGCATATATCGCGGGTGTATCTGCACCAGAGGAGAAAAGGATGGGTCATGCAGGTGCAATCATCGAAGGAGGTGAAGGAGATGCCCTCTCCAAGATCCGGCGCCTTGAATCCATGGGTGTAACTATTGCAGAACGCCCCTCAGAAATTCCACAAAAAATTGCGGAACTGCTATGATCAGGCACAAAGATTCGGTATTGATGGCAGCAGCAGCAGAACTTGCACAGTCAGTGGATGCTATTGCTATCCTCTCCTTCCTGGATGTGATGGAGGTGCAGACTGATACACCTGTTGTCTGGGTGAAAGAACACCAGCCGGATCTGATGATAAAAAAGAATATGCAGGAGTTATTGGAGTTCTGTGAGCAGCATATCCTTGATGCGGTCGTCCAGTACCATCTCAGGACAGAAGTGGCTTCGGGCAAAATCATCGGGGTTTTTCCCTTTGCCATCCTTATCTATGACGTCGGGGAGGCCCGTGATCATCTCAATCTCGAATCATACCAGGATATTGTCCCGCCAGAGATTCTCCATTCAGTCCTGTCACTTGCCATTGAGCTAGCCCATGAGGGTCGTGAAGGAAGGAATGTTGGTACCGCGTTTATTATTGGTGAGGGCTCTTCTCTTTTAGCCCGCTCCCACCAGGCAATATTAAATCCATATGCAGGCCATCCCCTCTCGGTCTGTGATGTCAGAAACAGGGAGAACTGGGAGAGTGTCAAGGAGTTTGCCCAGCTTGATGGGGTCTTTATCCTGACAAAGGAGGGGTATATCGTTGCTGCTGGAAGGTATCTTGATGCAGATGCACGCGGTATCAGCCTTCCCTCCGGACTTGGTGGCCGCCATATGGCGACTGCAGCAATAACACGTGATGTCCCCTCAGTTGGTATTACCGTATCTGAGAGTGGCGGACTGGTCAGGTTATTCCGTGATGGTATCTGCAGGCTTACACTCCGATCCGAGGTATCTCTTAAACGATGAAGACTCTTTAAATAATGTTAATCCTGTACTATCTGAAGATCGAATCCAGTTGAGGATGTACATGAAACGAAACATCATTGTTGATTTCTTACAACAGACACCAATTGAGGAGCAGGCAATCGAACTTGTTGAACGAAAATGTATCGGCCACCCCGACAGCATCGCAGATGGGGTTGCAGAAGCAATCAGCAAAGCGCTCTGCAGGGAATATGAAAGCCGGTGCGATGCCGTTCTCCATCATAATACCGACCAGGGAGAAGTCGTTGCCGGGGCATCTCTTCCACAGTTTGGAGGTGGCAGGATTGTCCGGCCCATATACATCCTGCTGACCGGAAGAGCAACCAAGTATTTTAATAACATGGTAATCCCAACAGAAGCGACAGCCGTAGAAGCAGCCCGGCAGTATCTTCGGGAGACGCTTTTAACCCTGAATATGGAACGCGATATTATTGTTGACTGCAGAATGGGTGATGGGTCGACTGATCTCCGCGATATATTTCGAACATCTGGTGAGAACTTTGTTCCCCGGGCAAATGACACCTCGTTTGGTGTTGGGCATGCTCCATTCTCTGAAGTTGAGCAGATTGTTCTGGCGATGGATCAGGAGATTGCATCAGTGCTCCGACCAAAGTATCCGATGATTGGATATGATATCAAGATCATGGGGCTGCGGAACAACGACCAGATGACGTATACCATTGCCTCTGCCATGGTTGACCGGTATTGTTCATCTATCGATGAGTATGTGGAGATGACCGAGATTATGAGTGAGCAGCTTTCAGGGGTCGCCAGGCGCCATACGAGCCGCAAGGTTTCGGTTGCGGTCAATACTGCGGATGATATCGACAACTCAAGTATCTTTCTCACTGTGAACGGCACCTCTGCTGAAATGGGGGATGATGGATCAGTTGGCCGTGGCAACCGTGTAAACGGGTTGATCACACCGAACCGGCCGATGAGCATGGAGGCTGCGAGCGGAAAGAATCCGATAAATCATATTGGTAAGATTTACAACCTCCTGTCCACTGAAATTGCACAGGAGGCCTGTAAAACCGTTGACGGCATCACCGAGATGTATGTCCGGCTTCTCTCCCGGATCGGCCAACCAATTGATCATCCACTTATTGCAAGTGTCCAGGTCATTCCTTCAGGTGATGTGGATTTCCCGGCAATCTCGCGTGAAGTGGAGGAGATTGTTCATGAAAGGCTGGCGAATATTTCCAGTATCACAGAGAGGGTAATCAAAGGTGAACTCAAAACTTTCTAATCCAATCAGGCTTGCAATCCCGAATAAAGGCAGAATAGCAGACCCTATAGCAGATCTTATCGAGAAGAGCGGTATTCATATCGATAGTGGCGGCCAACGGCTGCTGATCGCAAGGACGGTTGATCCGCATATTGAGATCCTGTACGCACGGCCAATAGATATCCCCGAGTATGTCGCCCAGGGTGTGGCTGATCTCGGGATAACGGGTCTTGATATGGTTGCAGAACGGGGATCAGAGGTCATCCAACTTCTGGATCTCAGGATAGGCCGGGCAAGACTTGTTGTTGCTGTACCGGAAGAATCGGATTATTCTGATGTCAGGGATCTCTCTGGTATAAAGATTGCAACCGAATTTCCAAAAATAACCCGATCATTTTTCAGTCAACATGGAATTGATGTCAAAATCGTATCTGTCTCCGGAGCCTGCGAAGCAGCTCCCCAGCTCGGAATAGCTGATGCAATTGTCGATCTGACAAGTTCGGGAACAACGCTTCAGACAAACCATCTCAGAATTATACAGGAGGTTCTGGCAAGTTCAACATGGCTCATTGGCAATTCCAACTCTCTCAGGGTCCATAAAGAAAAGATTGATGAGATCACGCTTGCCCTTGAAAGTGTTATCCGGGCAAAGGGCCAGTGTTATCTGATGATGAATGTCCGGCGTGACCGTCTTGATGAGATCCGGTCAATTCTCCCGGGTTTGTCCGGACCGACCGTGATGGATGTTGCATCAGACGAGAACCTTGTTGCTGTTCATGCTGTTGTTGCAGAAGAACGGATATACCAGTTGATTAATCTGGTAAAACGTGCCGGTGCAAAGGATATTCTGGTTATGGATGTCCAGAGAATGATTCCATGATGCCTATGGATATATTTCCTGCAGTGGATATCCTCGGCGGCAGGTGCGTCCAGCTTGTTCAGGGGAAGAGAGAGACAGCAGAGGCATATGGTTTACCTCTTGCCTCTGCACTCCGGTGGATCGATGAGGGGGCAACCGCACTTCATATTATCAACCTCGACGGTGCATTTGGAAACGCTGAAGCGAATGTGGAGATTATCCGGGAGCTGATCAGGGAGACGGACGTTTTCATTCAGCTCGGAGGTGGGATCAGATCAGACAGCGACGCTGCCGGATGGCTTACCCTTGGTGTTGACCGGGTCATCATTGGAACAGCAGCTGCAGAAGATCCATCAATTATTAAAAGGCTTGCAGATGAATATGGAAGCAGTCGGATCATGGCAGGTGTCGATGCGATCGGTGGCGAAATTGCGATCCATGGATGGGAGAAGACTGCCGGGGATGGCGCCGTCTGGGCAGAGAGGTTTGAGAAGGAGGGTGCAGGATCCCTCCTCTTTACCAACGTTGATGTAGAAGGGTTATGCAGGGGGATCGCCATCGATCCGATAAAGAGAGTGATCAATGCTGTACAATGCCCTGTAGTGGTCTCTGGAGGCGTCTCATCGATTACGGATCTGAGAACTCTCCGGGAGCTTGGTGCAGCGGGAGCGGTGCTCGGATCGGCACTCTACCATGGTATGATATCCCTTTCTGCGGTTATCGAGGAGTTTGTATGAGACAGGCAGAGATCAGTCGAAAGACAAAAGAGACGACTGTTGAGGTTATTTTTAACCCGGATGGCGGAAGTCTTCAGATAGCAACCGGACTTCCTTTTCTGGATCATATGCTGGAATCGTTTGGGCGTCATGGCAGGTTTGGCCTCTTCCTCAGGGCAGAGGGTGATATCCACGTCGATTTCCACCATACGGTTGAGGATGTAGGCATCGTCCTTGGGATGGCAATACAGAAAGCAATAGGTGATGGCAGGGGGATCAGGCGGTTTGCTGATGCCACAATTCCAATGGATGAAGCACGATCTGTTGTTGCCATTGATTGTGGTGGAAGAGGTTTTCTCGTTTTCGAGGGCTCATTTGCGGGAAAAGAGACCGGAGGTATTCCAAACGATCTGTTTGAACATTTCTTTTATTCCCTTGTGCATCATGCCAAAATTACCGCACATATCGGTTTTATCGGGAGATCAGATCACCATATCTGTGAGTCTATCTTCAAAGCATTCGGTATCACCCTCAAACGGGCGTTGACAATCGATCGGGCGATCTCAGAAATTCCAAGTACAAAAGGAGTGTTATAATGAAAAAGAAGAGGGATCAGACCTCGCTCTTTGCAGCGAGTTCTATATCCTCCTCTTTGATCGTCTTTCTTCCTGCGTGAAGTGCATACTGATTGGCCTTTTTTGTAAGGTCAGCTATGTATGCTTCAGCTTTAACAACAAGTGCTTCAGCGGCATCACTGCCGACACGTTCAGCACCATTTTTCTTTGCAATCCGTACTACAGCTGCAATTGGTAGGTCTGCCATGAAAATGCCACCATTGAAAGAGTATATTGTTAAATATTTATAGATTTCGCATATCGCGGGTTTTTTCTGTCATATTCTGCTTTTTTACATCTGAAAAGGGTTATTCTCACTGTTCTGGTTACTTTCGCAAAATAAAACGAATTTATAGTTATAATTATAAAATATGGCTATTCTGGTATTATTTGCTTTTTCCTAAAGCTGCAGCGAGCCGAATTGCGTTATCATAATATCTCGATGCGCGCGAGGTATCAACGAACGTAACATCGATATTTATCACTGGTGCGCCATGTGATGTGCCTGATCCGAGAAGTACAAGTGTTCTGAAGATAAGATTTCCAGAGACGCCATCAGGGGCGATAATGATCCCGTAGCGGCCGATGGCATCCTCAATCAGTATTTCTGCATGAAATCCTCCTGTGATACGGGCGAGGAGTTCAGCATCAGCAAGAGACCGGTCAATACCGGGATCTCTTCCGACATCATCAAGGCGCCCGCCTGAGAGTATGGCAACAGATCTCGGGATATGTATCAGATCGGCAAGCCTTTCAGCACTCCTGATGAGTCGTACTTTGTCATTGATGGTTGATCCTTCATCGATGCCGACAGGGGCGAGCAGGAATTTCTCCCCGTTGTATGTTTCAAGGAATGCAATTCGTTCAAGGTAATCGACCCCGGTCCTCTGCTTGAGGTACCTGAGGGTGCTGTGAGAGGGAAGCGTTCCCCGGACAGCTCCATCAATTTTTCCCTGAATGAGGGTGTCTATCATCTCTTTTTCGGGATTGTCTGTAAGATGATAGTCAATACCAGATATTGAGGGGGTGGGAGATCCTGTATGAGCAAACACAATAACAGATATGTCGCTGGAAATAGCCTTTTCTGATCTCTCTATAACAACATTATAATTATCCAAAGCCCCGATTCCGATGATTGCCATGTTATCTGCACCAGTTTGAGGGCCCCATGATCCCATCTATTGAAAAATCAAATACTTCTGATGCATCACCCTGATACGTAACAGTGAGTTCCCGTGAATCGTTGATCGTCCCTATCACCTGTGCAGCCATACCGACTTTCCGGAAACGCTTGCATATCTCATCCACATTGTCCTGGCTGGCGGTGAGAATGAAACCCATGCCCGGGTACATCCGCACCCAGTGTTCAAATGTTATACCATGAGCCGCAAGGTCCGGCATCGGGATTGCATGGAGATCGATTGTGGCTCCTTTCCTGCTTACTTCAAGGAGCATCCCGAGTGTTCCGATAATCCCGGGGTTTGAGATGTCCTTGGCAGCGGTTACCAGCTGCTCCTCTCCAAGCTCTTTCATCACCTGCACCTGAGCCCTGAGCGCCTCTCCGGTCTTCATGGTGACCGAGTCCCAGTTCATCGCGCATGATGGATGGACACGCCCCTGCAGATCGATTGCGGTAATGACGGCATCACCATTCTCAGCCCTGTCGCTGTAAATGACTGCGTCAAGACGTGCTGTTCCAAGCACTGCTACATCGATGACATTATATGGTGTGTTTGGATGGAGGTGGCCGCCAACGATTGGTACTCCAAAGCGGTTTGCCGCGTCTGCCATCCCACGGGTTACTTCATGCATCAGTTCGTCATCTGAATATGAAAGGATATCAACGAGCGCGAGAGCCTCTCCTCCCATTGCGGCAATGTCATGGATATTGACAAGTACTGCACAGAATCCTGCCCAGTACGGATCTGCCTCCATCAATTTGTTCCATATTCCATCAGCGGCAAGGAGAAGAGCCCTCTCTCCCTGTTGGATTACCGCTGCATCCTCCCCAAAGGACGCAAGCACATTGGCAGAATCCTGCTGCAGGGAATGTACAACCCCGCCTATTGCATGTTTTCGAGTTACGCCCTCGTATTCCCGCACCGCAGTTGCGACTGATTGAGTGGAGCATTTTTTTGCCACAATAAACACCAATACCGTCTTATTATTGTTTCTGTCTCATCTGAGATAATGTATTTGTTCTATGATTTCGTCTCGCAACATATTTTGTCTCTCACCCGAATAGATCAGGTATGGACTGGGCGGAGCAGTACCGGCCGAAAAAACTTGCAGACATCATTGGCAATACCCAGGCAGTGCATGCAATCTTTGATTGGGCAAATGACTGGAATCCAGAGAAAAAACCGATACTTCTCTATGGTAAGCCGGGCATTGGAAAAACGTCTGCCGCCTATGCGCTTGCTCGTGATTTTGAGTGGGAGATCATCGAGCTGAATGCAAGCGATCAACGTACCAAAGGGGTTATTGAGCGTATTGCAGGAAGTTCGAGCACGACCGCAAGCCTCTCTGGTGCGAAAAGACGGTTGATCCTTCTTGACGAGGCAGACAACCTGGAAGGTACTGCGGACCGTGGAGGTGCAAAGGCGATTGTGGAGATCATCCGGCATTCAAAACAACCGATTCTGCTCACTGCAAACGATGCTTATGGTGTTGCACCAGAGATCAGGCGGCTCTGCACCGAGGTCCAGTTTCGTGCGATACCTGCCCGATCACTTGTTCCCTATCTCAAACAGATCTGTGCATCCGAGGGTCTGGAGTGTGATCATGAAGCGCTTTTTACCATAGCTGAAGCTGCACGCGGGGATATCCGATCTGCCCTGAACATGCTGTATGGGTCGGCTGTCAATAAAGAGCGAATAACTCTTTATGATCTCCATGGCATGCAGAAAGATGCCCGGTCCAGCATCTTCGACCTTGTCGCAAAAACGATCTCAGGATCAACCCAGGACAAGGTATTGCTTGGGCTTTCCCGTGAGGTTGAAGACAGCCCGGATACCCAGGTCCAGTGGCTTGAGGCTGCTGCCTCCCAGCACCGGGATGTAAAGCGGCGGGCCCTCTCCCTCAGGTTCCTTTCACAGGCAGATCTCTATCTGGGAAGGACATTCAGCAGGCAATATTATACACTCTGGAGGTATGCATCTGCAATCATGCTTATCGGCACTGCCGGTGCATCTGCCGGCACCGGTCACCGGCCAAAAATCTCACCCCCTGATCGCTGGAAACATATGGGGCGTGCGCGCAGACTGAAGATGATCCGCCGCTCTCTTTTCATCCGTTGTTCAGAAACCTTTCAGATCCCGGAAAAAATTGTTGCTGAGGAATATCTCACTCCTATCGGTATTCTTGCAGATCAAAACCCTGAATTCTTTGTCCGATCGCTTAATCTCGACACCGAGCAGCTCGCACTTCTGATCAATGACCGGGTGCGGGCAGGCTCTGTCATTAAAGACATGGAGAAACGGGAAAAGGAAGAAGAAAAACGGGCAAAAGAAGAAGAAAAGAAAAAGCTTACGTCCGGAAAAGTGAAGCAGGAAACGCAAAAAGAGGTACATGATCAGTCTCCAGAAAAGAAGCGGTCCGGGAGTCAGTCAACCCTGTTCTCTTTCTGAGGTTACATAGCGGTGGAGGATTACGCCACAATCGATGATTGCTCCACCATCCCGGTACACTTCGCACCCGAGATGATAGACGATGAGATCTGATCCCGCAGTCTTTGCAATTGCGATGAGATGAGGTACCATCTCAATACCTGGTCTGATTGCATAGATGCAGTCTGATCCCATATACAACGAGAGATCAGGATCTGCAATGTCATCGGTAACAGATGGTATTGTCCTGATGAATGGATACGAACGTATGTCGATACAGAGGACTGATCCCCCCATATTCTGAATTATCGAAGCGGCAGTGATATTGCCGCCAAACCCAACTTCAACTACATTTTTGTAGTATTTTCCAATATATCGACCGATACTTTCTTCAATATGTTTATACCCGTTCATTTCCTATTTACAGGTATGGGGATTGTGATCTATTGGGATTACCGATCTGTTGATGGTATCCAGCTTCCAGTACAGCGAACTCTTTCTGAAGCAATCGGCACTCCGGTAAAACTTATCCTGGGGGATCACTTTCCACTGGAAGGATACCATAGAATACGGCGCCAGTATGATGCAGGGCGGATCATCAACCGGATCAATCTCTTCAAACGGATGCATGGTATAGAGGACCTGTTCCTCCTGGTGATACCAGATGATATCTATGTTGAATCATGTGATTTTATCTTCGGGCTTGCACGGCAATACCATGGAAGTGCTGTGATATCAACTGCCCGAATGCTGAATGAATTTTATGGACTGGAAGAAGACATCCATCTTATCATTGAGAGAACCGCAAAGGAGGGAGCCCATGAGATTGGCCATCTCCTTGGTCTTCAGCACTGCGAGGATCCCGGGTGCATCATGTACAGTCCGGAAAGTGTACGTGAGCTTGATCGGAAAGAACGTTATTTCTGTCCTGACTGTACAAAACACCTTCCCCGCTCTTAAATTGTACCATGATATCTGTGGTTGTACCATGATATTTTTCCATTTCTTTTCCAAAGATTAATCACTGAACAAAGGATAATATGAGTTGATTCTATTCATGAGGGTGGATCATTGGATTCTATGAGTGTTCCCTGGCATGTCATCTGGGGGTATGGTGCACATATCAAATCAACACCTGGTCTGTTGTATGTACAGAAAGGCTCTCAGCAATTGAGCTATCCCCTTCATGAAATAAACCACCTCCTCCTTGTAGGAGGTCATACAATCCAGACAGCAACAATCAATCGTATGCTGGAGAGAGGTGCATCGATCTCATTTTTTGATGCCCATGGGACACCACTTGGCACCCTCAGGCCATTTGGGACCAGTACAACTGAAGAGACCTGGTGGCTCCAGAGCTCCACTCCACCACATAAATATATTATTGAGTTGGTCCGATCATCAATCAGTTCCCGACTTCTCTGGCTGGAAGAACTGGATCAGTCTCTTGAATCAGGCATTTTTTATCGTGGTGAGCTTGATATACTTCTCCAGGCTCAAAAGGAAATTGAATTTCTCGTGCGGATTGAAGAGATTCGCAGGGTTCATACACTGGTTGCGGATATGTATTATGAGATTATTGCCCGCATGCTCCCATCTGAACTCGAGTTTAGGAGGAGGACAGGCCGCCCCCACTTTGATCCTGTCAATGCCATGCTCTCATTTGGATATGCGCTGCTTTTTGGAAATGCATGTGTTGCCCTCATCGGTGCACACCTAAATCCCGATCATGGTCTTTTACACCAGGGAGCAGGAGGGTTTGTGTATGATATTATTGAGCCCCTGAAGCGATCCATGGTTGATTCTGTTGTCTTTGAACTGGCAGGATCCATCGGTCCTGATGATTATGAACTGAGCCAGACCCGGTGCGTACTTGGTGATAAGCTTGTCACACGACTCCTTGAAAAATTGTATACAACGATTGACCAGCGTATCATCGACACCAATGTCTATTCATATTTGCAGTCTCTAGAAAAGGGAGTTGAATTTCGGATTGTTTATTGATAGATCATCCTTTTAATCGAGAAATCAGGGAAAAATGTCGTGATATAGTCATGTACTTCAATATCCCTGATAATGGCACGGGGACAACCATAGACCATCGAAATGAATTTTTCCAGGATCACCTCTTCTCCAGTTGCAAGTACCCGGACTCTGCCATCTGAGAGGTTTTCTACTTCCCCTGTTATACCCAGGCTCGTTGCAATGTGCCGGACGCATGCCCGGAACCCGACCTTCTGCACTCTTCCTGCAATCATCAGTTCGATGGTTTTCATGATGTGCACCTCCAACATAACCACTGTGTGATTATAGTATCTCAATAATCACCTATTATTTGGTTGTGGACTGACTGGTACTTCATTAATCTCATTGATTATCACCGTCGCTATATCAAACTCTCGAAAAAGTTCGTCACGTATATGTTTATCTTTGTATTTTTGTTGAGGTGGACATCGCCATAATAACGATATTTTCAGCATCTTCATTCTCAGTGCAGAAAACACATGAGGGTATATTTGTCTTGAAAGCTTGATAGCATACGTTGATCTTCAAACCGGGAATTATATGCATATTTCTTCAAATATCAGGCATACCCCGAGACAAATATGGTAACACAGGTGAACACCGCTCTTGATACCTATCGGTGGCTCTTTGATCAGGAAACTCTCCTGTTGTGTGGAGTGGTTCACACTGTAGGATAAAGATCCTGCCTCTGACAATCGAAAAAAATATTTTGGTTTTACCGATATGATGTATCTTCAGGGCGAGGTGGTTGATTTCTGCGTATGTGTATATAGACTTGATTTAAGGAATTGCCGTATATCTTCTGCACGGGCAGGATCGCGTGATTCAATATATATCCGCACAAAGGGTTCCGTTCCGGATGGACGGACAAGTGCCCAGGCATCCTCCCACCTGATATGAATGCCATCTGTCTCATCAAGGTGGAGATCTGATGCAATCGATCGTACGTGTGAGAGAAGACCCGATAGATTGTCAGTATATATTTTTTCCTTAAGCATAGTATATGCAGGAATCGTTTCTGCAAGTATTGATATGCGTTCGCCTGATCCTGCTACGAGTGCGGCCATGGCAGCAGCCGTCATCCCTCCGTCTCTGCAGAACTGGTGGGATGGGAATATCAGCCCTCCGTTTCCTTCTCCTCCAAATGCAACTGCATGGCCATCAGCGATACATTTCAACATAGTGCGTGCAACATAGATGCTCCCCACCGGTGTTTTAATGGTTGTGCATCCGTTTTCATCAGCTATCTCTTTGATGACGTCAGATGTACTGATCGGGGTGACAACAATGCCGGGAGATTTCCGGCAGACTTCTTGTGCCAGCATTGCGAACGTCACATTTTCATTTATGAAGGATCCAGTTTCATCAACAAAAACCGCCCGGTCTGCGTCACCGTCATGGGCAACACCGAAGTCCGCACCTGTTGCACGTACTGTCTCAGAGAGGAGGGTAAGCTCTTCAGCACCTGGTTCAGGGAGTCTTCCAGGGAACCTGCCGTCAAAAAGGCCGTTTATTGTGTGGACTGTACAACCCATCCGCCGGAGGATTTCCGGGGTCGTAGCTGCTGAGGGTCCAAATCCCGGATCAACGACGACGCAGAGTCCTGTGCAGCACGCATCTTCACATTGCGAAACAACTGCCTGAATATACTCCTCGATCCGGTGACTCTCGTTTGTGAGTCTTCCAACATGGTTCCATTTTTTGAAAGTAACATTTCCGCTGAATATGAGTGATTCGAGCTGTATTGTCCGTTCATCATCCATCTCCGTGCCATCGCTTTCGATGACCTTTACACCGTTATATTCAGGTGGATTGTGTGAGGCGGTAATCATTGCTCCACCGTCATAGTGCTCCCTCACAAGGTACTGAAGTGCAGGCGTTGGAAGAATGCCAAGATCAACAACATCACATCCAGATGCCAGCAGCCCTGCTCTCATTGCAGCTGCAAGGGCTTCTCCCGATGTCCTGGTATCCCTTCCAAGGGCGATTCTGCCCTGTATCATCGTTCCAAGGGATAATCCTATCTTCATTACCAGATCGGGCGTCATATCCTCGCCGACAACTCCCCGGACTCCATTGGTTCCAAAAAGTTCCTTTTTAACCTGTTTCGTATTCATCATCATCCTCTTCTGGTAGTTTACTTGTGTCTGTGGCTATAATGTCTGGGTTTTTCTCTCCTGCACGTGCTTTCAGGAGAACATTTGCAGAGTCTCCGAGCTTTCTCATTATCTCGGTGATCCGGTCTTCTATCTCTATTTCGTCATCTATATCAAGGGAAGTGGCCTCAACTTCAAGCAGAAAACGGGCGATTTCACTTGCTTCAAAGAGGATGTCATCAAGCTCATCAAGAGTGAAAAAACCACACATTGCTCCATAGAAGAATGTGGCCCCTGACTTTCTGACTTTCCGTTTAAAAGAAGAGCGTGCCTGGTTCACTGCCTGTGGAGAATAGGGTTCCTGCATAAATGGGACAAGTTCTGGAAGGTTCTCTCCGATAAATGTCATCTCTGCACCAGCTGTTGTTTTGAAATCAGAGCAGAGACGTGCTATAGCCCATTCACGTGCAGTTATATAGGTGTGCTTGCGCAGAAACTGGTTTACTTTCCTATATGTTGCACCATCCACTTTGCGGAATTTCCGGTATTTTGAGATCTCTTCTCTCCTATCTGCCTCGTCTCTGTGGCTTATCTCTTCTCTTTGGTCTGTCTCTTCTCTTTGGTCTGTCTCTCCTCTTTGATCTGCCTCGTCTCTTTGATCTGCCTCGTCTCTGTGGCTTATCTCTTCTCTTTGGTCTGTCTCTTCTCTTTGATCTGCCTCGTCTCTTTGATCTGCCTCGTCTCTTTGGTCTGTCTCTTCTCTTTGGTCTGTCTCTTCTCTTTGGTCTGTCTCTTCTCTTTGGTCTGTCTCTTCTCTTTGGTCTGTCTCTTCTCTTTGGTCTGTCTCTTCTCTTTTGACTGTCTCTTCTCTTTGGTCTGTCTCTTCCCTGTGACTTATTTCTTCTCCGGTGTTTCTCTCTTCTCTGTGGTCTTCTACGGTATTGACCCCTGCACCTCTCAGATCACTCATCTCAATTACTCCATTTCTCTCCAACGTGCTTGAAGGTTTTCAGTTCAGTTTCCAAACAGGTATGCTCAGGTTTCCAGATAGCAGCATCCCACCGTTGTTGAACCGGATTACACGGGTATCAGATATGTGGATACTGTTCATCTGTAACATATAGCATCATATGGTTTATAGATGACGGATAGTAACCCCTCACATACCATGAATAAAGAATATTTTGAATCTTATTGTATGAACCAGGTGTTTTTTTTCCGGTATATGGCATCAAGGAAGAATAGAATAGGATATTTAAACGAGGCATATTTCAAATGAGTTGGTGCAAGAGCAGGAATTGACTCTATGGTAGTGTTATGCTTCATGTATTGCGAAAAGAAGCATTGGTTACGCTGGTATCGGATCAGGGGAGAGAGCATCAGGTGCATTATCGGGGCAGCACCAGGGGGATTTTCAGACAACCCGCATATAGATCATCTTTTTGTATGAGGTCTGTTATCCTGAGAGGTAGATCCACCAAATCCAGCCAAAGGAGTGTATACGCTCATTCCTTCAGGGGCATGTAGTTGACTGGCACTCCTGAGCAATGCTGTATGTAATTGATATCGACGATACCGGATATATATGGTCAGGACATCTGAAGACCCGAAGGTATTCTCTGAATGTATACCCTCATGGCTTTCTGCAATTGTTCAATTGGATCAGTTTTGATGAGCGAGTACGCACATACCGTCTGGATGTACTGTCCGCATGACAGGAAGATCCATGGCCTGGAATTATGGCATCCTCATCGCGGGCAATTCCCATCTGGTGATCCCTCCAATCGCAATCCGCACAAACCTCACAGGATCGGTGTCTTCATATCTTTGTTTTCAGGCGGTTTTTTGCCAACTCACGATATCTATAATGGATGGATGAACAAAAATCGATTATAGAGACACTGTGAAGGTCCTTTATATAGGAACACCCCCTGGCTACTGATCAACCTT
>QZAC01000151.1 GCA_003838065.1 Methanocalculus sp. MSAO_Arc2 | reverse complement strand
GACATGATAGCACTGATGAGAGATGCCGGATGCCACACACTCTTCATCGGGGTTGAATCTGGAAACCAGTAAATTCTTGACCGGGTTAAAAAAGGGACGCATATCGACCAGGTCAAAAAGATATTTGAGACCGCACATGATGCCGGCATGAGAACCATAGCCTCAATAGCCATAGGTCTGCCTGGAGAGACACGGGAAACCGTTCAAAAGAGCATTGCATTTGTGAAAGAGATACAAGCCAGCTATGCATTATTTTCGGTTGCAACACCGTACCCGGGAACAGAGTTCTACAAGACGGTAAAGAAGGCAGGGGATATTCAGGAAGACTGGTCCCATTTTGACCTCTTCTCACCAATTGTTGAAACCGTGAATCTGACACTTGAAGAGATTAAAAGTCTCCAGAAGCAGGCATTTAAAGATTTCTATCTCAGGCCATCCTACATACTGCGTAACCTGGCCCGGGAAGGTCTTCCGTTCTTCAAGGTGATGAAGGCCATCATCTCTTCCTGATACAAACAATGCCCGGAATGCCGTATCAAAGGATGAGCCCTTGAGATCCAGAGCATGTTCTGCCACCCGGATCGCCCATGCAATTTATACATCCAGCCGAAAAAGTACAGTTCATGGAGATAGAAAACAGTGTTCTGGTCACATTTCCCGGGATTGCTGTCATTGAAGGCACTGTCGGGTCCCTGTCAATAGCGGGAGAGGACCTTCGGGTCGAGATGCTGAAACATGATGTCATGGATGGGATCTGTTCACGGTATACACTGGAAGAGGTCAAAGACGATCCTATCTTCCGTGCATACCGTGACTTCTTCTGGCGTGTCGGCGTCGACCCCACCAAAACACGGCCCGCCTCAGAAGCCCTGGTACGGAGGATCCTGGCAGGAAAACCCATACCAACAATTAATACAGCTGTGGATGTCTATAACCTGGCGTCTGCTCAAACCGGCATCCCGATTGCTGCGTTTGATGCCGACGCACTGAACGGAGATATGCGGATGCGATTTGCACAGGCGGGTGAGACATTTCTGGGCATAGGAATAAATACACCGATCAGCCTGCAGGAGAACCAGGTCATCCTGACAGATGCAGATGCAAACGGAACACAGGATATCATCGCAATCTACCCGTACCGCGACTCGGATGCAACAAAAATCACGCTGGACACCCGGACGATTCATATCGTGGCATGCGGGGTTCCCGGAGTTGGGTTCGATCAGATCCTGAGGGCATACGAGCTTGCCGCAATGTACCTGGTAGAATTTGCATCCGGCATACGTTCAGAATAAAACAGGTAACAGGAGGCAGATACGCTCATCTCATATCAAAATCAGTAAACTGACTGTTCTCTTGATCAAACGACTGGTGGATGACAGAGTACTGCACCCTGCCATCCCTGATGCAGTCACGGACCGCCCGCTCCCGTGGACTGAGGTGTGCAGTTTTTCCGGTTTTGATCTCGATGAATATCACGTCTTTTACCTCTTCACCATCTGAAAGGCCGTCAAAGACGATCAGGTCGACCGGAGTCCCCAGGAACCGTGCATCTTTTGGATTGTATGGAAATTCCGGAAAGAATGGGATGAGACACTCGGTGACCCTGCCACGGGTTACCGACTGGCTCCGTTTAATGGCATCTTTTCTGATGATCTCTTCAGATTCAAGCCGCCATTTTTCAAATTGGATGCATGCTTTTTCGTTGGAAAGCTGGAGGAGTTGTGTTTCCTTCCACCGGTCAATCTCTTCGCGTTCGCTCTTCCGCCAGGCCTCAAATATCTCTCTTGATCTGTGCTCGATTGTACCCTGAGTTTTCAAATATTTATAAAATACTATTAACAGGATAATAATTAATACTAGTATTAAAACCCATTCAAACATGCTCACAAAGAGTACTATCACATCCCGGGGGATATAGGACTTGCGTCGGAATGAAAAGCCTTTTTGAAACGATGTTTCTGAACGTGCCACAAGAGCGTGGAATATGCTCAATCTGCTGTATGGGGAGGTTCGAAGAGAAGAAGCATCTCAAGGGATATCTGGTATATGCAAACACACCCCTGGTGTCCCCCCTCTCCCGGCAATACCATTATTGGCACTCTCGCCAAAAACCAGATGAACGGGTTTCACACCTCACCGGAGTCCTGCATCCTTATGCCTTCCCAGCAGACCCTCATCCATATTCTCCCCGGCCAGCACCTCGACTATTGTATCAGAGAAACACAGGAAGCGATGCAGCAGGATCCCCTCTCCACCGTCCTGATCCTGCCAACCAGCAGGCTTGTCCGCGATGTCCGCCGCCGGTTGCTACACGATGGCATCTCCTTTATTGAATCTGCAGTAACCACCCTCACCGGGTTCGCTGAATCACTGACCGACGCCCATGCAGGCGAAGAAACCCGGATTACAGACCATGAAAAAGAGCTTGTCATCAACGCTCTCCTGAAAAAAGGAGAGTATCCGCTCCTCGCTCCGGATGGGTATGCAGCCCCGGGGATCGCAGGTCAGCTCCGGATCCTCTTTGATGTCCTCGCAGCCCGGAAAGTAGACTACCCCTCTGCCCTTGGAAAGAAGCAGAGCAGAAAGAGCAGTGAGATAGGATCACTCTATGCTGCATACACCCGGCACCTTGCAGAAGAGCTGCTCCTTGATAAGGAAGCAACCCTTGCACGGGCAACAGCCTGCATCGGTGCACACGGAGGGCCCCGCACCGTCTTCATCTATGGCCTGTATGAACCCTTCAGACTCGAAAAAGACCTGATCCTGGCACTGATGAAGTCAAGTGATTGCTTCACCTATGCACTCCCCTACCAGCCGGACTCACAATGTTTTGCAGACGATGGATCATGGCTTGGGATCGAGTCGGTACATACAGTATCTTCTGAAGAGGTCCCTCCACGGGCCCGTTTCTTCGACAGTTCCACCCGGGACTTTGGAGATCTCGAGGTCAGGATCACCCGATACCGCGACCCTGTTGATGAGATACGGGGGATCGCAGGTGATATACGGTCGCTTATTGATCAAGGGAGCCCACCGGGGGATATCACGGTCGTCTTCCCGGCGATTGCCGATGCGATCCTCCTGACAGATGAGGTATTCAGGGAGTACGGCATCCCCTATGCCACATCGACCGGACCTCCCATCACCCGGACACCTGTGATCCGCTTACTCCTCCAGGTGCTGATAACCCCTATCCAGGGATTTCGCAGGCAGGATATCGTGGCACTCCTCAGATCTCCATACTTCTGGTATTCATGGAATCAATCTGATGTGGATGGTGGCGATGCTTACCGGTTCGAAACCTCAGGTCACCTTGATGGTGGAGCTGTCGATATGCTCTCGCGAAAAGCGGGCGTTACTTTCGGTGCAGCAGACTGGCGAAACCGGATCATGCATCATATACGGCAAAAAGAGAGAGAATGCGCCGCCCTCCCTGAAGAAAGGGCTGCTCGACGGCGGCGGGAGATCCGGGAAATACAGGGCCTGCTGGACGGGATCGAATCGCTCATCAAAGACTTAAACGGTCTCCTGGGTGAGCGGACCCTCTCTGATCACATCAGGGCATATCGCATCCTCCTCCAGAACCTCACACTGCCTGCAGACCCGGGAGCAGCGGATGAAGAGATCACAGCAGAAGAAGACCGGGCTCTTCATGCCTTCACCAGACTGCTCGACAGGCTTGAGCAATCAGCATGCATCATCCCGGAGCAGAAGATATCCGCTTCCGCCTTCCTCTCCCTCCTCACCCAACAGGCAGCTGCAACCCGTTTGCCGGCAGAGCATAATGATAACGCAGTTACGGTCATCGGTATCCGTGAAGCCGGATACCTGGCAATCCCCCATCTCTTCATCGCAGGGCTCAACGAAGATGCAATGCCCAGGCTAACCACCCGACTCCCTCTCTGCACGAACCTTGAGACCCGGGAGCTTGGAACCCGGACCGGACCTGAGATCCTCTGCGAAGAGCGGTACTATTTCCTTGCAGCACTTCTCACAGCGAATAAAAGTATCTCCCTTTCCTACCCGGAAACAGATGGGGAGAAGGTCCTGCTCAGGTCAGGATTTCTCAATGGCCTTTCCGAAGATGAGAAAAATACGACCCAGGTCAAGTACTCCCGGCGTGCGATGGCAGAAGCTGCAGGCCGTCTCCTCCGCAGCCATGATTTGACGGGTGCACATACCACCCTCCCACCGGACCTGGATCTCAGATCAGTTGCCGAGCGTATTTCAATCGAAGAGTATCACCGGCACGGTATTCCAAAATCGCCATACGACGGAATTATCGGAGGCGACGAGGCGATCGTCTCCATTCTATCATCGCGATTTGGGGATGGTGCCGTCTATTCGGCATCCGCACTTGAGCGGTATGCCCGCTGCCCGTTCTCCTTCTTTGCAGGCAACGTCCTTGGTATCGAACCCCTGCCGGAGATAGAACTCGACCTGACCAGCCTCGAACGTGGCAATCTCATCCACAGGATTGCGTACCGGTTCTTCAAAGAGAGGAAAAAGAGAGATGAACCACCTCTCACAGGTGAGACAGTCCAATCTGCAGTTGATGAGATCCGATCCATCTGCTGCGAAGAGCTGGACACCTATGCGCGAACCAACCCGGTCTGGATCGTCGAGAGCGAGAAGCTGCTTGGATCAGATCATATCCGAACCGGTATCCTCGAAGAGTTCCTGAGGTACGAGATGGTGCTCGCTGCATCCCCTTTCATCCCGGCGCACTTTGAGTATTCCTTCGGCCTCCCCCTGACCGGAGACGACGATGATCCTGCATCAGGTGCAGATCCGGTGCAGATTGGCCTTGCAGATGGATCGTCGATCCTGCTTTGGGGCAGGATTGACCGGATCGACATAACTGATGACGATCGGTTCTGCATTATTGATTACAAGACCGGCCAGTCCCCGGGATACAGGGATATCGTAGAAGGCCGGGCACTCCAGCTTCCCCTCTATATCAGGGCAGTGGAGCTTGCGATGGGGCTTACCGGCGCAGGCGGGGCATATTACACCATACAGAGCGGCAATGTCAGATGCCAGGTGGTGATCCGGGACAATGCTCTTGATACATACTTTACACCCTTCTCCCGGTCACGGGGCGGGGGAGACCGGCCGCTTGAGGATGTCATTTCCGAAACTCTCGCCTGGGTGACACAGTATCTGGATGGAATCAAAAACGGCCGGTTCCCGACAGTACTCGATCCCGGGAACTGCTCAAACTACTGTCCATATGGTGCTATCTGCCGGTTCGATCAACAGCGTCTCTTCGAGGGGGCAAACCCATGAAAGGCCTGACAGACCGCCAGGCGGAGGCAGCGTTTGATCATGAACGAAGCCTCTGCGTGGTTGCAGGTGCCGGGACAGGAAAAACCCATCTGCTGGTTCAGAAGTATCTGGACCTTCTGGAGAACAGAGGTGTTGCTGTCAGTGAGATCCTTGCCCTCACCTTCACGGACAAAGCAGCAGCGGAAATGAAAGACCGGATCAGGCATGCCGTCATGGCAAAGGAGGGGTGGAGCCAGATACAGGACGATCTCCTCTGGGCAAATGTCTCGACATTTCACTCTTTCTGTGCCCAGGTGCTCCGCGAGTTTCCAATCGAAGCCGGGGTAGAGCCGGGTTTTTCAGTCCTTGATGAACTGGCCCTCCGGAGGATCCGGGAGGATGCAGTCCTTGACCTTCTCTACAACGAGGAGGAAAGACCTGAAAAACCCCATCTCGTCTCTCTCCTCCGTTCGATCAGCCCCTATGAACTGCGGTCACACCTTGATATCCTGTATACAGAGCGGGAATATGCCGATGCGTTCTTCAGGATGCTCGATGACGATGAAGCGCAGGTGCTCCGTGCATGGGAGAAAACCATCCTGGCATACAGGCGTGGGGCAGCAGACGATCTGGTTTCAAACCACGCGTTTCACACGTACGTCAGGACACTTCGTGATCTCGCTACCCGTTATCCCGGGACGCCTGACTCGGGTATGGAGTATCTCAGGGCACTTGAACCACATCTGGAAGTCATTGCCAGCGATCCCTCAGCAGACGATCTCGCATCCTGCATCCAAGATATGATCCGGATCCACCAGACATTTTCTGCACGAATGGGACAGAAGAAAAACTGGGAGGCTGATGACCTCTTGGTCCTCAGGGAGGCGTTTGCGGGTCTCCGGGGTCTCCTGAACGAGAGGAGAGAACAGCTCACCCTCTCATTTGCACCAGATGATCCCTTCACCATGACCACGGTTGCATTTTTAAAAGACCTTGGATCGGTCTTTTCTGCATATACCAGCCGTGTGGATGGTGCAAAGAAGCGGCAGAACGGACTTGAGTTTTTAGATCTGATCCGGTATACCCACCAACTCTTCATGAGTGATGATGCACTCGTCGAAGAGCACTTCCGAAGGCGCTACCGGTACATTATGGTCGACGAATACCAGGATACCGACCCGGCACAGAGCGATATCATCAGCAGGATCATTGGGGACACGCAGATACCATCGGAGAGGCTCTTTGTGGTCGGGGATCCAAAACAATCGATCTACCTCTTTCGGCGTGCGGACGTCACCCAGTTTGCGCATACCAGGGATCTGATCAGAAACGGGCTGGCAGGCGGAGAGGTTGCGCTGGACAGAAACTTCCGGAGCACCCCTGAGGTGATGGGATTTGTTAACTATCTCTTCACTCACCTGATGGCTGATCCGGGAAAACCCTGGGAGTTTCCATACCAGATGCTCAAGACCGAACGGAGCAATGAGTCCGGATCTGTGACACTTCTTCTCACAGGGAGAAGAGGAAATACAGAAGACAATCTCCGAGGAGAAGCAGAGATGGTTGCACGAGCAATCCAGTCATTCGTCTGCCGGAAGACGTTGCCGATCTACCGGTCACCGGACGGCAGCCGATGTGAAACACCGAGACCTGCCAGTTATGGCGATATTGCCATCCTCATTGAGAGGAGGACACAACTCCCTTCCTTTGTGTGGGCACTTCGGAAGTTGGGCATTCCGCTCTTCATTCATTCTGGTCCTGGCTTCTACGAACAGCAGGAGATCCTCGATCTCTTCTCGATCCTCTCCTTTCTGCACAATGATGCTGATGATCTCGCTCTCTTTGGATTGCTTCGCTCTCCCTACTTTGGGATCTCCGATGCCATGCTCTTCCATATCACCGAAGCAGGATCCAGGTATACACCACTCTGGAAACGGCTGGCAGCCTATGCAGAGGATCACGTCGGATCTGGTGTATCCCATGCATATATGCTCCTTTCCTCCTGGAAAGAGTATGCCGGACGCCTGGAACTGGCACCGCTTCTGGCGCGTATCCTCCAGGAATCCGGCATCTATGCTGTATATGGTGGTATGAACAAGGGGCGCCATGCCCTTGCAAATATTGAGAAGCTCCTTCAGAAGGCGAGGTCGGGTGGAGCCTCTCTCGCAGAGTTTGTCGAGATGATGCAGCTTTCAATAGCGGATGAGGCACAGGAAGGCGAGGCACAGATCGATCTCACATCAGAAGATGCGGTCATGATCATGACGGTGCATTCATCAAAAGGACTGGAGTTTCCGGTCGTGGTTGTCCCCGAGCTTGCAACACCGATCAGGTTCACCGGCAAATCCCTGATGATCACTGATCACCTCCATATTGGTGTGAAGATAGCCGATCCGGAGAATGGGTTTAAACGGAGAGAGACGCCTCTTCTCACTATGATAAACGATATCCATCGCCAGAAAGAGGAAGCCGAACGGCTGCGTCTCCTGTATGTGGCAGCCACCCGAGCACAGGACCATCTGATCCTCTCTGGTGTTGCGCCGGAGAAAACACACCAGGATCTCGCCACCTGCAGAAGCCGCATGGACTGGGTTGCCCATACCCTCTGCCTGACAGATGATGCGGTCAACAAGGGGCATATGGCAATCACCCCGCCAGGCAGTAAGACACCGCTTCAGATCAGCATCATATCAGATCCAGATGCTATCCCTGCAGAGCAGGCGGGAGATGAGCCACGACCAATTATTCCGATCCCACAGAAGTTTCGTGCCACCCCCGAGCCAGTAGTCCCTGTCCATGTGGAACCAGAAGAGCCGGTCTTTCCGGCCAGCCAGATTGAGAGTCTTCGAGCAGAAAAAGATCATGAGACTCCTTTCAACCGCTTCAGATCCGCTCTTGCTCCACAAGCAGAAGATGTCCTGACACGCGGCTCTATCCTGCATGAGGTTTTCAGGGGAAGGGATCCCACAACCGTCCTCAGGCAGTACGGGATAGCGGATCCGGCATACACCTTCGAACTTGAGAAAGCATATGAACGGTTCCTTCGATCAGAGATGGTAACAGGCGCCCTCGAAGACCACCGCGAAGTCCCCTTCAGGACACGGGCCTATGGAAGACTCTTCAACGGAAAGATCGACCGGCTCGTGAAGCGTTCAGATACCACCTGGATCCTGGTCGACTACAAGACCGGTAGATGTACCAGGGAGACGATCGATTCGTACCAGGTGCAGATGGCTGTGTACAGGCAGGCAGCCGAGGCGATCCTGGCACAACCGGTAACTCCATACCTTTACTTCCCTGATGAAGACAGGTGGGTGGAGGTGGCGATCAACGAGGAGGAGGTTGCCAGAAGGATAGATGAAGCAACATCAAATACCTCATGATATACAAAACCCATACACACCAGATCCGGTTGTATGATGGGTTCATCACTGAAGGCAGCGTACCAGACCATATTCCACCTGTTATTTCGGTCTGGATCATCGAATGAAAAAACGGTTGACGATCCCGTTCACTTTCGCACCCTGCTCCGTTTGTTTATATACCCAGAGATACGAGTAGTATATGCCGGAGCATACTTTGGGAGGTCGCATATCCCATGCTCTGGTCCGGGGTGCCGCTGCCCTGTGTATAAAGACCCCTCTTTTTCTTTTATCTGGTGCCTGTTGTGGCCGGTTATGGGTGCATCGGAAGCCTGGCTGCATCACAAAATGAGCCGCAGGCATACTGGTTTATGCGTATCAGAAAAATCCGGACGCAGGCGTCTGTGAATGAATCAATTGAAGCATTATTTTAAGAATAAGAAGAGCGGTATTGGCAGCGTTGGACAGTTCCCGAGGACTCTCGTACCTCAGTACAGTGCCCGACGCAGGTGGGCTTAACTGCCGGGTTCGGAATGGGTCCGGGTGTTTCCCCACCGCTCTGGCCG
>QZAC01000150.1 GCA_003838065.1 Methanocalculus sp. MSAO_Arc2 | reverse complement strand
TTGTTTCGCCGTCTTCTACAGCCTGTACCCGTCCTTCATCGATTCCAAAGAACTCGACTAAGAGCTCTTTTCCTTTCGGCGTTGCAAGCACTACTGCTCCGGGATAGAGTTCAAGCATGAGGGGGAGGCACCCGGAATGGTCCTGTTCGGTATGGCTGACAACGATATAGTCGATGATGTGGACGTTCTCTTCCATCAGGTTGGTGATGAGTTCGGTCTCCATCTTCTCGTCGACGGTATCGATGAGGGCGGTTTTACTGCCCCCCTGCACAAGGTAGCTGTTGTAGCTGGTCCCTTTTGGGGTCGGGACAAGGGCATCGAAGAGCCGGCGGTCCCAGTCGATTGCCCCGACCCATTTGATCCCATCTTTGATCCATCGAACAACCATTGGTTTTTCACTCCTTCTTTACAAAAAGGGCTTTCCGGGCTGCACAGATTGGACAGACCCAGGTCTCGGGGAGATCTTCAAACGGCTGTTCTTCCTTTTCTGATGCGTACACATGACCGCATATCGTACATTTCCATGAGTCCATGATATTCCTCCTATGCACTTTCTCAATTGCTGAAATAATGGATAATTGTTTGGATCAGGGAAATACAATCGGGATACGCCACTCGAGTTTTATTGCAGGTAAACGATCTGTTTTTTTAACCCGGGCATTTCCATGCGGTATTTCTCCATCGTAATCCTGTATTTCCATGCTCTGTCTTCCGCATTACGAAAATATTATTCTCCAATATACTGACTCCACCCGGGCAACTGCCAGCATTGCATTCACCCTGGTATGTGCAGAGTCGCATATACCCCGCAATAAAACGGTATTCTTGATAAAAGAGGGTAATGACTGGAAATTAATGCACGTTTATACCCCTGCCGGGTGTTCGGTCTGTGGATAGCTGTAGAGCGAGATGCACCGCATCGATCATCCCTCTCTACTCCAGGCACTTCCAGGAGAAGAACCGAAACGATCTGTTCTTCTCGCGTGCAACCTGAATCGAGTACCGCTTGATAATCTCGATCATC
>QZAC01000149.1 GCA_003838065.1 Methanocalculus sp. MSAO_Arc2 | reverse complement strand
CTCCAGTACCGTGGCCAGATCTGGTCGCATAGGAACGGAAGAGACTGGAGTATTGCAGGTTTTCTTCACTTCAACTATGAGATTGAAATGCAGGCTGATCAAGCAACAAAAGATGCACTCAGAAGCTCAATCGAGAAAGTATGCCAGGAGACGATACAGACACTCAAATCAAACCAGCCACTCAAAGCTGGCTTCTTCACCAGTCTCACCCACCCAGATGAGAAGAAAAGGATTCTTTTATGGATGAATGCTCCCGAGGAGGAGCGAGGAAAGATGTCGCCAGGCGACTGGACATCCTTCCGCTTTATCTGTAAAACCGATTACGGCTTTGATCCCCAAATCGATGGCGTGGCAACCGCAGCCGAGAAAATCGCATCTCAAGATAATAAATGGCAGCAAATCTGGGAGCGTTTTATCGAGACACCAGAGAGATTTTCGAATATACCACATCTTCTCAGAAACCTTTCCCTACCACCATTTATTATCTTCAAAGATTCATGGCCCCAGATCAACGACGAAGAAGAGAAGAACCTTCATGCCGAACTCCTTGCACTTGAGCAGGTATCTGCAAGGGAAGCTGCAGAAACAATTCAAAGACTTGAAGCAGCTCATGCCGAGCGGCGTGACTGGGTTTGGGCAGAAATTGGGGAGAGTCCACTTGCAATGGCTTTATTCCCATTGAATGAACTGGCGAAGCTCTCTACGGAATATACCTTCGGCGGAACGGTAGATGAACAGGCGAAGCGCTATACCGAAACACTCTATAGGGCAGATAATGCCATCATCCGCAGTCTTGAGTATGCAACTGAGCCAGGTATATCGAAGGCAATAGCCACCGCTATAAGAGCAATGTCCATGAACTGGCTCTCAGCACGTGCAGTGGAGTTCCAGAGGGCATGGATTTCATCCCCTCCTGAGCAGGTGAAAAAGATGGGGTCGCCTGTAGCAGGTGAAGTGATCCTCTTCGTTGATGGTCTCCGGATGGACTGTGGTCATCGCCTAAAAAAAATACTCGAAGATGCGGGACAGAGCTGTTCTCTATCATACAGATATTCGGTGCTCCCGACCCTGACCGAGACGGCAAAACCGGCTGTGATGCCAATTGCAGGAGAGCTTGCATCTGGGGAGGGTTTTGCCCCACGTACGCACAGTGGTGCTGTAGCAGAGATTCAGGCACTCAGGCGTCTGCTTGACAAACATTCGTATCAGGTTCTCAAGGATCGAGAGGATGGTGATCCTTCAGGTTCGGCATGGACAGAGATCGGCAACATCGATCATATCGGCCATGACAGAGGGATCGCCCTTGCCTCAACACTTGATCACGAACTTGTGCTCATAGGGAATCGCGTCCAATCTCTCCTACAATCAGGATGGAAACAGATCAGGATCGTGACTGATCATGGGTGGCTCCTTATCCCTGGTGGCTTACAGAAGACCGAACTGCTCCCGGCTTATACAGCTGTCAAAAAGGGGAGGTGTGCACGCTTACTACCAGATGCACAAGTAGCCTATCCTGTGCTCCCATGGTTCTGGGATCGTTCAGTAAGAATTGCCATTGCTCCTGGAATTAGTTGTTTTGAAGCAGGAAAAGAGTTTGATCATGGAGGCTTGAGCCCTGAGGAAGTAGTCGTTCCGGAGATCGTTGTCAGGACGGGTGGAGGTACTCAGTCTGTGATTGAGGTTGGATCCCCAGTCTGGAGAGGATTGCGCCTCTCAGTGGATACGGGTGGTGCCGAGGGATATAAAATTGATATCCGTGAGAGACCCGGAGATCCGGCAACAAGCCTGTTAGAGGCTGGTAAGATTATCCCAGCAGATGGAAAGGTATCGCTGGTCATACCGGATGACCGTTTCGAAGGAACAGAAGCTCTCATCGTAATTCTGGACGATAATGGCAACCCATTAGCCCAGAGAAAGGTGATTATTGGAGGAGAGTGAGATTATGCCAGCATTGGATCAACTCGATCAACTGGTTACAAAAGCATTCGATGGTTATGTTGTCAGGAAGGATCTCGCACAGAAGTTTAAAGGCAACTATGCGGTTCCAACCTATGTCGCCGAGTTTCTCATCGG
>QZAC01000148.1 GCA_003838065.1 Methanocalculus sp. MSAO_Arc2 | reverse complement strand
GCAAGGTCTGCAATCGCCTCGCAGGCATTCTTCCTCCGGGCGGGGTCAAAGTTCACCAGGATGTCGTCGAAGATGATTGGGACCGGCACCGAGGAGGTGGCATAATCGCGGATATAGCCAAACCGGAGGGCAAGATAGAGCTGCTCGGCGGTGCCACGGGAGAGCTGCGGAAGCGTCTTGTGGCTCCCGTTTGCCTCTTCGACATAGATATCGCCGCCGTCAAGCGGCGTGATGATACGGGTGTAGCGGCCGCCGGTGAACCGCGAGAAGAATGACTGTGCTTCCCGGATGATCTGCGGCTGGCGTTCACGCTCGAAGGTGGCGACGGCCTGGTTGAGGAGCTTGGATGCCACCGTGTAGACTGCCCATTGCCGGGATACAGATCGCAGTTCCTCGACAAGTGCTGCATGCCGGGAGAGGAGGAGAGGGAGATTATGATCCTCTTCGATCTGTTTCTTCTCTGCGTTCAGCTGACCGATCTCCCGGTTGATTGACGCAATCCTCTCTTCACTATCCGCCACCATCTCCTCCTTCTCTTCACGCTGAACCCCCATGGAGAGGGGATCATACGTCTCCAGGGCGGCCATAAACTCTGCATACCGCTCATCACCGCTGATCCGGCGTATGGTGGACTCAGCATTCTGAATAATCCCAAGAAGCCTCGCCCTCTCAACAGATTGTGTCACACGGGTGCGGTATTCGTCTGCGGTCTCTGCACCACCATCACCAAGGAACGTATTCAGCTTCCCGTCTGCTTCCGCAAGCCGCCCGCTCTCCTTCTCCAGCTTGTTGTGCAGCCCCTCAAGCCTCTCTTTCAGGGATGAACGGGTGCGGTCCAGCGCCTCCTCTTCGTCAAGCATCCGGGCCAGGTCCTCGGCAACGAAATCATGAGGCCCGTTCATCGCCTCCCCGCAGGCAGCAGCAACCGCACTCACCCTCTCCTGGAACCGTTCAATAGTGGCGGCTATTCCCTCCTCTTCAGTCTTATAACCCCTGATCCTCGTATATGCATGGGCTGCGGCCTCAATTTCATTGAAGAGATCCGGTACCCGGTCAGGGTTCGTATCCGGCGAGAGATCGCGTGCAGTACACCATGCCTTCCATCTCTCCAGGACTGCTGAACGCTCACTCCGTGCATCTGCGAGCTGCATCTGAGCATTTCTCAGTACATCATCAGCATCCTGCAGAAGGGAAATCGCCTGCCTGATATCCCGGTCAACCTCTGCTGCCCGTTCAGCCTTTCTGAGGAGATCCTCTGAAGCATGAAGACAATCCTCAGCAGCCTTCCGGGTGATCGAACCATTCATGCCGAGCGTATCTGCCAGCTGCTGCACCGTCTGCCGGATCTGATCCCGCTTGGATTCAGCATCTCTCCGCTGCTCAGCCAGCCTTTTGATCTCTGCCTGGTACGATCCAGCTTCTGCAAACGTATTCGTCTCTTCACTGCCCTTTCTCATCGAGAGGAAGAAGCCGCCAGCTGCAATGATCAGGAGCAGCCCGACAATACCTCCGAGGAGGAGTGCGTCCATGAGCACCCCGCCTGTGATGGAGAGGACTGCTGCAACCAGCACCAGTATACCCGGCCATGAGGGGGCAGCAGACTCCTCCGGCCGTGAGAATGCACTGAGAATCTCGTCTCTTCGTGCTTCTTCCTGCTGGATTGACTGGATTCTCGCATCATACTCATCCAGCTCCTGAATCCTTCCAATGAGTTCACGAGCATGAGCATGCCGCCTTCCTGCCGTCTCAGTGTCCGGCACTTCACCGATCTCCTTCCGGCGGTCCTGCAGGGTTGAAAGTGATGCTGCCTTCTCTTTCACCGCCTGGTCTGCAACAGAGAGATCTGATTGTGCCTTCTCACATGCACGATCAGCTGATCGCAGCCGCTCCCTGATCCCGTCTGCTTCATCCCGGACAGGAACAGAGGTATCAAACAATGAGATCCGTTCCTCATCCCATCCAGGACCGAGATACCCGATCTTTTCAGTGAGCCGCTGCTCTTCCTGGGTTCGCTTGTTCGTAACATCTTCGCGGGCTGCGACCTGTGACCGATAGTATTCGATATTCCGCTCAATCTCGTGGATTGCATCCTTCTCAGCGAGGATCTCATCCCTGACTTTGCAATTCCGGTACTGCTGTTCGGTTGTCCCAATCGACTCCTGAAGATCCCGGCACACTTCAGTGAGCCTTTCAATCTCCTCCTGCATCTTGTTGAGTTGAACGAGGGCATCCTCAGGAAACGGCCCGGTCTTTGGTATCTCACGAACCTCTTCAAGGGCATCCTTCCTCTCGCTGAACGGCTCCCACGCCTGTGCAAGAGCCGTATAGTACTCGATCTCTCCTGAGAAACCCTGCTTCCTCTCCTGTTCCTCATGGAGATCCCCGGTCAACCGTGCCAGATCATCGGTGATCCGATCATACTCGGACTGTTTGCTTTTTGCATCCCGGATCTCCTGATCGAGCGCCTTAATCCCGGAAATCAGTTCATTCATCTGCTTCTTCTTTCCACGGACCGCATAGATCGCATCTGCTGAATCATCCAGAAACGATGCGACCTTCCTCACCGGCAGGTTGCCTGCACCAGCAGCTGCCAGGCGGTCACGTATCTCATCCTGGTCTAGTGTCGAGAACTGCTGGAGCTCATCAAGCCCGATTGCACAGACATTCTCATAAAAGACCTGGTTCCCCGGCCCAAGGAGAGAGGGGAGTGTGGATCGTGGAAGAGTGGCAGAACCATCTGCCAGTGTAACTGACGGCTCACCCCGGACTCCGGATCGGGAGAGATGGTATTCCCTGCCGTCATCGCCAAGGATCTCCAGTCTCCCGCCGATTGTCCCGCCATTAACAGGGTGGTAATGGTTGATATTCTGCTTCCTGCCGCCCGGAAACCCATACAGCATCCGGCGGATGAATGAGAGGAGCGTGGTCTTGCCTGCTTCATTCTCTCCGATGACCGCGGTCAGGCCATCACCAAACTCTTCCGGGGGCTTCCACTTGTTGAAGACCCCGAACCCGTCAATGAAGAGCGATGAGATCTTCATGATCTTCCTCCTTCCATGAGCTTTGATAAGAGGAGTGACTCGGCTTCGGAGATGATCGCCCTGATCTCATCCTCTTCAGGAAGGTTGAGATAGGATTTTGCCTCGGAACGGAGATAGAGGGAAGCAATCTCTTCTTTGAGATGCGTATGTATACTATCGTCCAGGCGGGCAGTATCACCGATCCGGCAGATCTCCCCGAGGATATCCTCACGGGACAGCATCTCGTCCCGGTCAACGAGGGGGAGTGCCTGGCAGATGATCCGCTCTGCAAAAGCCGGATGCCTGCCTGAAGGTGGATCATCATTCAGCTGTTCCATGATGGCAGCAACCCCGTCCCCGGCTGCAAGCTCACTATGGAGAGTGGTTGCACCGGCCAGTGCTATCCGGCAGATGACCGGGGTGCCTGCCTCTTCAACGGTTGTGACAAGTTCACGTCGTACCAGTTCCTGCAGCATCCCGAGATCATCTGTGCCAGAGATATCAACGGTAACCTCTCTCCACTGGAACTGGCATGTCGGACGGAATTGCATGGTTGTTTCACCATCTGCTGCCACCGTCACCAGCTGGCAGTCCCGCTCTCCGGTCTCGCTGCTATCACGCCCCTGTGGATTACCGGGATAGATGATCGGACAGCCAGGTTGAGTGATCTCTGTTGGCTTATGGATATGCCCAAGTGCCCAGTAATCATAGCCGCAGCTCGCTAAATCCTCTATTGCACAGGGGGCATAGGGTTCATGACCCATGCTGCTGCCGGCACTGCAATGGAGAAGGCCGATAGTGTAGGGCCAGTCTGCCTCGCGATCAGGGAACGTCCGGGCAAGGTTCTCTCTCACATGGGCGGTTGGAAAACTCATCCCGACGATCGTGGCACGGGGTTCTCCGGATCTGTCCCGGTGGATCACAACTTCTGGTTCTGTTGGTGAAAAGACGACTGTGTTTCCTGGCAGGGCAATGGATCGTGACCAGGAGTTGTAGGGATCGTGGTTCCCATGGACGATGTATGCAGAGATTCCATTCTGTTCAAGCCGGGCAAGACCATCCCGGAACTGAAGCTGTGCCCGGATATTCGTATCTGTGCTGTCATAGGTGTCGCCAGCGATGAGTATGAAATCCACCTTCTCCTGGATACAGAGGTCAACGATTCTTTTCCAGGACTGGTAGGTGGCAAGAGCCAGATCGCGTCGGGTATCATCATTCATCCCTGTGACACCCATCACCCTGCTTCCAAGGTGGAGATCGGCGGTATGGATAAAACGGAGCGGGCGGGGAGATCCCTTGGATGATGGGGGCATACTATCCATTCAGGAGGGGATGACGATAAGATTTGTGTTTGGATTGGAAAGGGTATGTCGCTGTGGGAGGGGACTACCTCAGTGGTGCTGTAGCAGAATGTTACGCTTCCCCATTTACCGATAACTCAGAAGGAAAAAATACAATTCTTAAATGGGTGTAATACCTTCTCTGTATCAATCAATAATCACGGGAGAAAGGATATGGGTACATTTACAGGACAGATACTAATTGGAAAAGGACATCCGAATCATGACGGCATCATTTTGGATGCTCAGTTGTTTATCTCAGAAAATAGCAGACCGGTCTTGATTCTCAATGATATTCAGTACAGGAGTGATATAAATGGGAGAATAGGAAACGTCAGGTGGATTCCGACACTGGAAAATCCAATCGATGATGCACTGCTGATGATATCGACCTATTATCTCGCCAGACTGGAAAGCAGAGTGCCAGAGCTTGATACTCTGATAGAACAGGTTGAGTCAGGTGTTGGTCCATACAAACACCGGAACACCATCCTGCCTGAACTCTATCACATCTTCACTCAGGAGCAGCGGACGGTGCTCTATGAGATGAACCAGAAGATAATAAGCACTCATTTTAACGACCTCAAACTTGTATTAACGATCCTTGATGGCTGCCTGCTGATGCGCCAGCTCCCCAGGCTAAAGGAATATGGCATTAATCTTGAGGTCTGTCTCACCGTCTACAGCCACCTCACCTCAGGATGGAGGACTGGCTTTGATGAGAAGGGTGATCTGGAGCGCTGCATCAAATGGAAGCGGGGTTTAGGGTAGATTTGTGAATAGGATCCATCTATTTCTCCCTATTCGTTTCCAACGGCACTTCTGACAAACGGAAAGAAAAGTCCAATACCACTCCTGTCAACAATAGGTAAGATTGATTATTGAGCCATCATGGATCTGTGATTGGATTGATTCCAAATACCATTCAAAAGGAGCACATCCTCAAAGCGATCAGGCAGGTACAAGAAGAAGGAATACCTCCAGGCAGACATTCAACAAAATATCAGTTAATCCATGAAGGAAGGAGCTATCCTCCCAAATACATCATTTCAAAAGCCAACATCTATGCACATGGAATCGAACTTCCTCCGGAACAGTTTGCAGGAGGCAAAGAGACAAATCTTTTCCTGCGCAACATGGGCTTTGACATACGCGATACATCGGATTCGCAGGATATTTCCTTAACTTCTCACGATAATAAAAAATCTCAGGGTAAGAACATATCCTCAGCCACAAAGGGAGATCTGGATTCCTCTGAGCGGGAGATACCCGGAAAGAAAGCAGCCTCAGCAGGAAAACATACAGAAAACTGTTCTGAATGCAAATCATCCATAGAAAAACTCCTTATCAAGGTGTTTGGCGATGTGCAAAGGGAATTCACAATTCATGTTCAGACAGATCCATCGAAGATCACGGATCCATATAGCGATACGTTGCAAAACATCCACTCTGAACTCGTTAAACACAGGGGCCACTCTGGCTTTTCAAAAACAGGTGTCCTTAAGGTCGACTACTTCGTGCCCTCAGAGAATCTCATCATTGAATTTGACGAGTCGCAGCATTTCACAAAACCCAGAAAGATCGCCCTATCTCACTATCCACCGGATCTCAAAACAGCATTCCCGGTGAGTAGATGGATTGAACGATGCGACAAACTAAATAAGCATGACAATTCGCCGCCCTATCGCGATGAACAGCGTGCATGGTATGATACGATCAGGGATTTTTATCCTGCAATACACAATATGAAGCCAATTATCCGCCTCTATGCCGGAGACCTCCAATGGTGCAGACTTGATCATGAGAGTCCCGAAGATCTTGCAACCTTCAAGAAGATGCTTTCGATGAGGGAACAAACAATGAAAGAGCACGGACCCTCCTCTTTGTTCAGTCCACCACAGTATGATACTGGCGAGATACTGGATGCATTGATTCGATTCGAATACCTTTCAAATGTCGTCAAAATCCAGTATCTTATTGACTGTTTTGAGCATGAGGCCAACAAAAAAGGACTCTTTGAATTCTATTCCCTTACCTCCAAAGAGAGCATTTCTGATGAAAAAATTGGAGGGCTACGGCTTCTCCATTCCCCTTATGGCCGGACTTTCGCCCTTTATCTGAATAAAGGTGTTTACATAGGAGGAGGGCATGGAAACCGGCATTTCGGGCATCTTCTGAATGAATGTACACCTGACCAGTCAGCATTAATACTGGAACTTGATCAGGTAAATCAGAAAATCACCCGCTATATCAAGGATGCTATGGACTGGTTACCTGTGTTTTGCGAATATATGGCTATCAAGACATCAGTTCATGAACTGATCGTGGATGTCGATGATAACTGCAAGAGCTGGGGGTATAGTGATCTTAAAAACCTTGAGTGGTTCGTCAGGCAGGACAAAACGATATCCATCTCGTTGCTGCGCGAGATGGTTGTTCATGCCCTCAGAATCGGCCTGAATCCATCAGATTATCTGAATGTTGAGAGAGGAGGAGTGGCGACTGATATATCCTTCCTTGCCGGGTGTGATTATTGTTCATTCATGGAGAAGAGAGATCTCTGGATCGATCATGCACACTGGATTATGGGGCAAGCGGTGAACCGGATATCCCGCGATCGGATAGCCCTGGTAATGAACTGGCAGAAGTATTCGTTATGTGCATTTGATTGCGGCCCTGTGTACATGAGAAAGAAAAGAGAGTATCTTGTCCCGCGACTGTGCCAGTCACTTGCTGACTATAATAGCCTCAATACACAGGATGATTCTAAAAAAAAGCCGGTGTACCAGAAGATGCACGATATCGTTTCAAATGATGTTGAGATTCACATTGGCAGATATTATGACTTCTTTGGCCCAGGCAATGATACAGTCGGTTACTTCTCCTCGAATAAAGAGAAGATCGATCAGCTCAAAACTATCGCCCAGGATCTTCAAATCCAGTATTCTAAGCTTTATTCAACTATCCAGCCAGCTCGCAGATAATTCTCAGTCCTTCTGCTGGTCTTCTTCAATTACAGTATGTAACCATTCGAGTTTGGACAGAAATGCAGATACTCGCCTCTCATCGGAAAGGGTCGAGATTGGAGAGTATGAATAGGAGTCAATCTTACCTGGATTGAACTTGAAGCCGCATTCAGTATTAAGCTGGTGAAGTAATTGTGTGAGAGCATCTTGTTCTTTGAATACGGAGAAATTCTTGCCTAATACACCGAAAAAAAATGCCAAACCCCCATATCCCTCTAAGAGAACAATCTGCTTGAACCCTTTATTTGGTATATCCAGCCCGATACGTACGGTTGCCTGATCGACACCCTTTCCAAATTTTAAAGCAAAACCGTTACTGTCGCACCAATTGAATATCTTCTCAACCACCTCGGCATCCCCAGGGGCAGCTTTCTCTCGTAATTGTTGGATAAAGGATTCCCGATCCCACAATTTCGGCACGCCTGAACGGATCTTCTTTGTATCGATAGCTTTCATGGTCTGCCCGACGACCCTCGAAACAAGGGTCTTGTTCTTGTCCTGGCGACCGGTATACTGTTTCACCTCAACTCCAAGTACTTCGGCAGGATTCATCTGTTCGTTGAGGAATTCGATGATTCTCTTCAGTTCAGCAGGAATGGTATCGGCAACGAAGAGGAGGCGGATATTGCCACGCCTGAGATTTGCCTGGACCCTCTCCCAGTATTCATCAGGATTTTCGGTATCAAATAGAAACGTTCCAAGAATTTCTCCGGGACCTTTCTCAGCCTTTTCACAGGTGTAGGTGAATGAACTGATAATATCATCTATAGTCCAGTATTGAACGGAATTTGCAGCATAATCAAGCATCTGGGCAACGACCTCCCGGCGAGTCCGGGTATCAGTGCTCCGTTTAACTTCAACCAGTGTGGGTATTCCATCCTGATCGAGGAAGAGGTGGTCAAGAGCCCATCGGCCTTTGCCCCCTTCAGTATCCGGCACTCCCATCTCCCGTGTGATCAACAACCATTTCCGTGGCTGCTCAGGGTTGATCTGATCACCGGTAAGAAGAGCTGGATAATCTTGTAAAAGCTGCTGGATGAGATCTTCAGAATCATAGGGAGTTTCTTTCATTTCCAGAAGCTCCTTGTCATCTTTTAATAGGAAGATTGAGCCGGTCATATTGTTGTTTGT
>QZAC01000147.1 GCA_003838065.1 Methanocalculus sp. MSAO_Arc2 | reverse complement strand
TTGAGATAATCTCGGGCTTACAATTTACCCATCTACCTGGAAAGGGGGTGAACTCAGTTCACCTGTGGAGAAGACCTTTAACAAGGTAATTTCAACCCACACACCCGTGAAGGGTGTGACTACTGTCATGTCAATCTTCAAAAGTCGAATAAAGGCGAGATAACTTCACTCGTGCATCCTCAGTCGTTAACTGCCAATTTATCCGACTATCTTTGTTATTTCGGGATTCTTCCCATGCTTTAACCTCTCTCTGGACAACCTCAATACTGTCTATCCTTCGATCAAGGCACTGGCTGGTGAGAACGCTCAGCTCTATTTCTGCCATATTTAGCCAGCTTCCATGTTTTGGTGTATATATGAACTCAAACCGATCCCAGAGAGCTTTAGCTATTGCCGGAGGATAGGTGTCATAGAGTGATCCAGGTCCATGTGTATTCAGGTTATCCATAACCAGAGTAATTGTATTGGCCTTCATATTGGGCAGCAATATCCTGCAGAAATTCAGCCCCAATACTGCTTGGTTCTTCGATTGGTTATTTTACCAGTCGTTTTCCGGCAAGAGGTTCACATGCGATGAAAATATTACATGTGCCACAACGGCGATACTCATAATCATGTCTCGCGGGATATCCAGGTGTATAGGATATGGTTTGCCGAGTTTCAGAAATGAGTTGTTTTGGGGATTCATCCATGCAAACAACTGGATGTTGTGAATCAAAGGGTCGCTTATACACATCCAGAACCCGTTCCATCTGAGCAACAAAATTACCGTTCTGGTTGGGGGGTATTACCCACGCCTGATTTCGCCCCGGTTTGAGCTCGTTTTTTTTTTTTTAAAACCTGACGAACGGCTTCATGAGATATTGTGTCAACGTACTCAAGTTCAACCATTTTATCTCCCAGTAATCGAAGTGACCACCTGGAATAGCCCTCTGGCGGTTCACTGCAACTCAAGGCAATTAATCTGGCTTCGAAATCACCGTCAGTCTTTTTATCATAGATCCTATCAGGTTTTTTCTTTGTCAGTGCCTCATCAAGACCTTCCAGAACAAATCTGCTTTTAACACGGTCGATTTTTCTCATGCTGATTTTCAAGACGCGGGATAGTTCTTCATTTGTTGATCGCTGTGTCTGATGCTCTCCTTCATCACATCCAAGGAGAATAAGGGCATTAAGAACTGTTTGTGATGAATGTTTACCTCTGGAGGAGAGGGCTTCAAGGATGTCACGTTCTTCCTGGGTGAGAGTCACAACATATTTTCCCATAAGTTATTATAGTACGCTTGTGATATAATAAAGTTACGACACTTAATAATTGACATGACACTAGCATCAAAATATTCGTATTAAAATTTTTGGTTACAACTTTAAATAAAAAGATTAATGTATGGTACGAACGATACGGAGTATCATTCAGAATAGTATCATGTTGACGGAGATGGTTGTGATGAAAAGGAACTATTATGCAATCTGATTTTGATTCATATATCGGATTAAAGGCTAATGACTCTCAGGATTTCTCTCGTTTTGACACATTTTTCAAGACTGCTACCGCTCATCAACCATACCCCTTTCAACGTTCTATTGCCACCTCTGCCACCATTCCAGATCTAATTGAGATTCCTACTGGTCTTGGAAAAACGGATGCTATCATCTTGGGGTGGCTGTGGAGAAGACGTTTTGATAATAATAAGGAAATCCGATCTCAAACCCCACGGAGATTGGTCTATTGCCTGCCGATGAGGGTGCTTGTTGAACAGACAAGATCCAAGGTTGAAGGATGGCTCAACAATCTGGGCATGCAGGCTGAATCTCCCGGTGATGATATACCGGTGGATGGATTTGCACAGGAGCATGCTGAGGGAAATAATCGAATTGCTGTGACCGTTTTGATGGGTGGTGAAGATAGGGAATGGTGGGATATCTATCCTGAACGGGATGCTATCATTATTGGAACACAGGATATGCTTCTTTCACGGGCTCTTAACCGTGGCTATGGGATGAGTAAGTTCCGGTGGCCAACACATTTCGGACTGCTGAATAATGACTGCCTCTGGGTAATGGATGAGATCCAACTAATGGGAAGAGGGCTGGCTACCACAACCCAGCTCCAGGCGTTTCGAAAGATCATTGGGACGATCGATGGCTCTCCCTGTCGTTCGATATGGATGAGTGCAACACTTGAGCTGGAGTGGCTCAATACCGTTGACTTCAACCCGAAGAATGAGATCACCAGGAGGGTTTGTCTTGAGGATTCGGATAAAGCTCAGTCTGCTGTTGATAAACGGATAAGCGCTGTGAAAATTCTTCATGAAGCTGATACTGGTGGTAACAATTCAAAGAAACTTGCAGAATTAATTCTCAGTAAGCATCAGCACGGTACCAGAACCCTTGCAGTCATCAATACCGTTAACCGTGCAGTTGAGCTGTATCAGGAGATTATAAAACGAAAGTCAGCTGCAAAATGCATCCTCATTCACTCTCGCTTCCGGCCGCTTGATCGAAAAAAGCGTATTGAGGATCTTCTGGAAATGCCTGGTCCGGATGGTACCATTATCATCTCCACACAGGTTGTCGAAGCCGGTGTTGATATTTCTGCAAAGGTACTTTTTACAGAAGTTGCACCATGGTCATCACTTGTCCAGAGGTTTGGTAGATGTAACCGGTCTGGTGAGTACGATGACGCTGAGATCTACTGGATCGATATATCCACAGATACGAAGGGATCAACACTACCCTATGATGAGGATGAGATCCTTAAATCCCAGGGTCTACTGAGAGCGCTTGAGGGGAAGAGTGTTGGACCCTCATATCTTCCCACCATTAAACAGAAGATGAGCCATCAGCAGGTTATTCGAAGGAAGGATCTGATCGAGCTCTTTGACACCACGCCTGATCTGGCAGGAGGAGATATTGATATCTCACGATTTATCCGGGAGACAAGCGATACCGATCTCCAGGTCTTCTGGCGGGATATATCTGATGAAGATACCTCAAATGAACCATTACCCCATCGGGATGAACTCTGTTCTGTTCCGATTGGAGAGATGCAGAACCTGATAAAAAAGAATGCTATTGCATGGAGGTGGGATTCACTTGAAGAACAGTGGGTCAGGATTCCGAATAATATGAGGATCTATCCGGGAATGACTCTCATGCTCCAGGCAAAAGATGGACGCTATACCGACTCTGAAGGGTGGAATAATTCATCAAAAAAGCCAGTTTCGATCATCTCCCCCACTCAGGATACAATTGAAGCAGGATACTCAGGAAACGAGATGGCGATCGGGAGCTGGCAATCTATAGTAGAACATACCGATTCTGTCTCTGATGAGATGAGAGGGATACTCGGTTCAATAGTGTTACACCATTCCTTCAGTGATGCCCTCATTGAAGCGGTACGCTGGCATGATGCGGGGAAGGCACACCCCTCATTTCAGGCAATGATCAGGGAGGATAAACTGGCGCAGTTCCCATATCCTCCGGCAGCAAAGGCTCCACAGGATGCCTGGAAGAGAGGAGGGAAGATCGGGGCCAATGAGAATGATGAACGTCGGAAGTACTTCCGTCATGAACTTGCCTCAGCTATCCTCGCCCTCCAGAATGGGAGAGTTGATCTTGTCGCATATCTTGTTGCTGCACATCATGGAAAGGTACGTGGTTCGTTACGGTCAATGCCCGATGAACGCATCCCTCCAGATAAGAAGAAGAGATTTGCAAGAGGTGTCTGGGATGGTGATATCATTGAGGAGACGGATCTTGGTGGAGGAGTGAGGGTTCCAGGAACAACTCTTGATCTCTCGTATATGGAGCTGGGTGATGGTTTACTTGGACCGAGCTGGTCTGCACGAATCCTGAGTCTCAGGGATCGGCACGATCATGGACCTTTCCGCATTGCATATCTTGAGGCATTGATGAAGGCTGCTGATGAGCGTGCAAGCAGGGGTGATGCATGACCAGATTACGTCTTGATGGATGCAGAGCAGAGCCACTCTCATCATATCTGACGGCCCTTGCAGTCCTCAGGCTTGTCAGTGAACAGAAAGACCCGGACGCACGGGGATGGTGGGAGAAAGGAATCTTCCATCTGGACTCTGTTCTGGATAGGGAAGGGTTGGTGGAGTTCTTCCTCAGTGAGTATATTCCGACACCAATCGTTTCGCCGTGGGGTGGTGGGAGCGGTTTTTATGAGGGTGACAATACCGAGGGGATGAACGCTTTATTAGCCAGTGATTCAGATCGTTTTTCAGAGTATCAAAAAGCTATCAGAGAAATCCAGACATTCCCTGAGATGCCGGATGTCACCTTCCCGATCAAAGAGTTGCTAGATCAGTTGCAGCAGAAGGCTGATAAAAGCAAAGGAAAGACGAAGGAGAAATATCTCACCCCCATCAATGATACGATTCTACAGGCGGGTCTTGTACCACTCCTATCTCCCGATGAGAATCTTCTGGCCCTGACCATTGAAGAGCTCGACATTAAGGCAACCATTCCAAGAAATGCATCTCAAAGTGAGAAAAAGCGGGCAAATGCGATAAAAAAGCTGATAGCGTCTGCAAAAAAGGTTAGGAATCAGATTAAAGCCATTAAAAGAGGTTCTGGAAAAGAGCAGATAATAGCTGCATGCAGGGATCGCCTCAATGATCGGGCGGTGGAGTGGATTGATGCAGCCCTGATACTTGATCCGGAAGGTAAGTCCCAAAGCCCGCCAATCCTGGGAACAGGTGGTAACGAAGGCAGGCTTGATTATTCGAATGGTTTTATGAAAAATATCAAGGGCATGCTCCTTGAGCATTCTGAGGGATCAGAGAGTCTTCTAAGTAATGCCCTCTTTGATGATCCGACAGAACAACTTCAGTTTGCCAGTGTAGGTCAGTATGATCCCGGGCGGGCCGGTGGATATAATCAGGGTGCTGAGATCGAAACGAAAAATTTCCCTGTAAATCCATGGACGTATATCCTCACTATGGAAGGAGCGGTATCATGGGCTAGCTCAGTTGCACGACGCCAGAAGTCAGCTGGAGGCGGGTATCTCAGAAGCCCCTTTACCGTACGATCAACACCAGTAGGATACAATTCCTCATCTGATAAAGAAGATGCAAGGGCTGAGATATGGGCCCCATTGTGGAGACGTCCAGCAAGTTATCGTGAAATCCGATTGCTTCTGAGCGAAGGGAGGGCAGATGTCGGACAGAAATCTGCTTCGAACGGAATAGAGTTTGCTGAGGCAGCAACCTCCCTCGGCGTTGATCGGGGTATTACCGAATTTGTACGCTACAGTCTCCTGAAAAGACGTGGGGATAATTATGTTGCATTACCAGTAGGACGGTTCCCGGTACAGATCAGATCTGAAAGTGATCTGGTGCGGGAACTTATACCCATCTTAGCAAAGATCATCGTCAAGGATGATGATGCTCCTGCAAAACTCTCTTCTGCACGGAGAAATGTGGATGATGCCATCTATACTACCCTGTTGCATGGAGGGGCAACAAATGTCAGAAAGCTTATCGCAGCAATCGGACACCTTGAACGGATCATTGCTCAGAGTGGATATAGTAATAAACCCATTGTTCATCGCCCACAGGATCTGGGTAAGAACATGACATCGATGGGTAAGGGTGGATATAGTAATAAACCCATTGTTCATCGCCCACTCTCAGGACTGAGCCCAAAATGGATACTTGCTGCTGATGACGGGAGTATCGAGTTGCGAATTGCAACAGCTCTGGCTTCAATTGGTGCAACAGGGGGTGTCGGTCCTATAAGGGCCAATATTGCTCCTGTTGATCCGGTTCAACCATGGAAGTGGAGTGAAGGAAGAGGGCAGACAGCATGGGAGGGGAATTCATTTACTGCACGCCTTGCATCAGTGCTAATACGAAGAATGATGGATGCAGAAAAATCCGGGACGCAATCTAATCCCTTATGGGGATCGATTCAGATCATACCAGATGATATCAATGCATTCATTGAAGGGAGCGTAGATGAGTCACGTATCGAGGATCTTCTCTTTGGTATGACATGGATCAAATGGAGTGATAAAACGGTTGTCTCAGACATTAGATGGAAATTGAGGGGTAAAAATGGGTGGCAACAGAAAGATTACCAAAGGTCACTCCCCCGATCTTTTGCCCTGCTCAAACTTCTCTTCCTTCCAGGCGGAATCGAGAAAGATGGTGAAAGGATAATTATCAAACCTGAGTCCTCGATCATTCCACTCCTTCGGGCGGGTCGCATCAATGATGCATGCACCATCGCTGGACGTCGACTACGAGCAACAGGATTCACACCCATGACCACTGCATTTCCGGATGGAGATGACGGTCTGCGGATTGCTTCTACCCTTCTTATACCTATGAGGGGTGAACGAGAGCTGATGAAACTTGTATTAAAACCCGAGGAGAAGAACTCCTCTTAATTTTATTAAAGGTATTAACATGACAGAAAACGACATCAACATGGAAAAACTCAGTAAATCTCCCCGCCTTCTGATCGAAGCTGATCTCAAACCCATACAGGGTGACAGATTCCAGCCCACCGGATTTCCGGATCTTGGAGCTGCGGTGTATGATACCCCTGATAATAAAAGAATGCTTCTGGTAGAATCCGCACAGTCGGTTGCAAACCGGCTTGAGCAGACCTGTCTTAAGGGGTCAGGACCACTTATTGCTGAGGAACTTGAAGGAATCCCCTATATTCACGTTAGATTGCTTGGGGAAGTTGAAACGGAGACCAGTTCACTTATTGAGGCTCACCGGATCAATTCCCCGTTTATCATAAGCAATGAGGACTTCAAAGCGAAATTTAAGGATAAGGCAGGGTATTCAAAAGGAAAACCACTTAACTGGAAGAAGATTGCAGAAGCTTTCGTCTATTATGATCCAAACTCTCTCCTTCACGGAGCTTTTATGGCTAACCTCGAAGATGGCAGAGTAAAAGTTCAGAGAGTACTGACAGGTTTTATCGAGGCAGAGGATATCCGTGAGGTTGCATCAGGTGGTGTGAAGAATAATCCTCTTGACCCAACCGGGAAGATACGGGCAGAGAATTATGATAAAAATGTCTATGGAAATGTCCCCTATCACCGTACTGAATATAGTGCCGGGAAAACTGTTGCATACTTTAACCTTGATCTCGCCCTCCTGAACGGATATGGCCTGGATAGTAATGCACGGGATCTCCTCATTGCTCTTGGACTCTACAAAATTCAACGATTTCTGGGATGTGGGCTTCGCTTGAGAACAGCATGCGATTTTATCGTCGATGGAATACCCAGAGTGACTGCTCCAAATGAGTATACCATTCCTAAAGAGTCAGATCTCTTGAAGTTTATTCAGAAGAAGATCGCTATTTGTCAAGAGAAAGGGCTTTTTGCCGACCCCACCGTCACAGAGATTGTAACCAAGGTTAAAATGGCAAAGGACACCGATAAGACGACTGCCGGTACAGAAGATGCAGACTAACCGGAGGAATAATTACGATGCTCGCGATTGAGCTGAACTTTTTAACGGGCCGGTTTCATGCAACTCCATGGGGTCGAAACGTAAATGAAGGAGTGGTTGAATGGCCACCATCACCATACAGACTAATACGAGCTCTCTATGATGTATGGAAGCGTAAGCTTCCTGAATGGCCTGAGGGAAGGGTCCGACCCCTTTTTGAGGCTCTAGCGTCCGAAACACCTCTTTACTATCTGCCTGATGCGCATGCCTCCCACACACGATCGTTTCTCAGCCAGAATAAGGAGGATGTTGCACAGAAACAATTGGTATTCGATGCTTTTGTTGTTGTTTCGAAACGAGCATCAATCTTCATGAAATGGAAAGAGACAGGACTTTCAGACTCCCAGATGGTTGATCTGAATTTAATTCTCTCCCTATTGAATTACCTGGGGCGATCAGAGTCATGGGTTGAAGCTAAGATTCTGCAAGAGGACGATGGTATACCATGGAATTGTGCTCCGGATTGTGGCTTGCCATCAGTACATGATCTTGATCCTGTCATTGTTGCCTGCCCTGTTCCTGAAGAGACATATGTAATGAATCCATTCATTCAGAAAGCACAAACAAAAAAGGATAAGCCAAAAACCCTGGATTGGATGGATGCACTTGCCTTTTCCACAACAGAGATGCATAAAGCTTGCCTGAATGTTCCGCCTGCATTCCAGTATGTCACATATCTGCGTTCAGCAGAGTGCTTTAAGGTGAGGCCATCTCCTCAGAGAGCCTATAAAAATCCAGAGTATACCGGAGTAATCTATGCTCTTGAATCTAAGGTGACACCCCCGGTCACCGCAACGATTGAGGTGTCAGAACGTATCCACCGGAAACTGATGGGGATTTATAAGCGGGTAACAGGTGATCCTGAGAAGATTTCGCCCCTCTTCAGTGGCAAGGACACTGAGGGAAGACCTCTCAAAGGCCATCAGCATATCTTTGTCCTCCCCCTTGACAGAGACAATGACGGATGGCTCGATCATCTTGCTATTGTATCTAGGACTCCCTTCAGTAATCTGGAGAGGTTAGCTCTGGATAGATTAGATACGATCTGGCAGCCTGATGGCAAACCCGATATCTTCTTTGTACCTCTGAAATGGGGGAAGAAGGAGGAGATTCTTGGTGTTGATGGAGATACCCGGTTTGTCAGTTCCACTCCGTTTGTTCCACCACGACACTATCGTAAGGGAAGAGGGACACTTTCAGAATGGCTGGAAACCGAAGTGCGTCGAGAGGCATCGTATCATGGTCTGCCTGAACCCGTATTGATTGAACCTCTTGAAAAACTTGAGCTGCGAAATAAGAGACATGTCAGGTGGCTGGAGTTCCGACGGAATCGAAAGGGAGATCCTGATAAGATGGGGTATGGATTCATCCTGACTTTTGCTGAGCCGGTGAGTAGACCTATAGCTCTTGGTTATGGAGCTCACTTTGGTCTTGGGCATTTTATTCCGGCTCCATAAGCAGAGTTGTGATGTAATCTGTTTGAGTAGGATACAAATTTAGCAGATATTCTGATACGGGAGGATTATGAGCAAAGAATCGATTGCAGAGGATGGGTGGGTTCCTGACCTCATTCCTGCCCGTATGCTCAATGAATTTACATACTGCCCAAGACTCTGTTACATTGAATGGGTTCAGGGGGAGTTTGTCGATAGTGTTGATACGGTGGATGGTCGGTTTCAGCACAGGCGTGTTGATCGACAATCGGGAACAGTACCTGTGGAGGAGGAAGGGGAAGAGAGATTCCACGCCAGATCTGTCGATCTTACTGGATATCGGATGGGTGTTGTCTGCCGGATCGACCTCCTTGAAGGGGAGGGGAGATCTGTTACTCCGGTTGATTATAAGAGAGGAACAATTCCGGATATACCTGAAGGGGCATATGAACCTGAACGTGTTCAGCTCTGTGCTCAGGGTCTTGTTCTCAGAGAAAATGGCTTTGATTGTTCTCAGGGGATAATTTACTATGTTAAATCAAAAAAGCGAGTTGTCATTCCCTTCGATGAAGAGCTCGTTTTAAGAACAGAAGAGCTGATAGAAACACTCAGGGAGGTGGCACAAGTTGGGAGGATGCCACCTCCACTCAATGGAAGCTCAAAGTGTATCCGTTGCTCTCTTGCAGGAATATGTCTTCCCGATGAAGTGAATGCCCTGAAGCAGATGGAAGAAGAGAGCGTTCTGGCAGAACCGGTGAGGAGACTCTTTCCTTCAAGAGATGATCAGGTTCCGCTTTATGTCATAGGACAGGGTCAGACGGTGCGCAGGCGTGGAGATCGCCTGGAGATATGGTCACGGAAAGAGAAGACCGGGGATGCAAAAATACGTGAGGTTGCACAGATCTCTCTCTTTGGAGGTGTCGGGGTAACAGCTCCTGCTCTCTCTGATATCCTCCAGAGAGGCATTCCGGTCTGCCATTTATCCTATGGAGGCTGGTTTTATGGAATATCACAGGGGAACACTCATAAAAATGTCGAGCTACGAATCCAACAGTACGAATGGGCAGGCGATCAGCTTCGATCTCTTGGGATTGCACGACAGTTCATCAATGGCAAGATTCGAAATGCGAGAACCTTACTGCGCAGAAATGACACAGATGTACCAAAGGAATACCTTGCAACACTGAATCGACTTGCCCAGGATGCTCTGGATGCCCCCTGTCCGGAGAATCTGCTTGGGATTGAAGGAGCCGCGGCCCAGATTTACTTCTCACGGTTTAATAATCTCCTAAAATCTGCAAATATGAGCTTCTTTTTTGATAAAAGGAATAAAAGACCGCCAAAAGATCCGATCAATGCGGTGTTATCTTATCTGTATGGAGTGATGGTCAAGGAGGTCTTTGTTACACTCCTTGCAGTTGGATTTGATCCATATCTGGGTTTCTTCCATCGACCACGATATGGGCGGCCTGCACTTGCACTCGATCTCATGGAGGAGTTCCGACCACTTCTTGCAGACTCAACAACTATCACCCTGTTCAACAATGGAGAGCTCTCTGATTCTGACTTCATATGCAGGGGTGTCGGAGTAACCCTGACTCCACAGGGGAAAAAGACGGTGATTGCGGGCTATGAGAGGAGGATGATTACAGAGATAACACACCCGATATTTGGCTATAAGGTCAGTTACAGGAGAATTCTTGAGGTTCAGGCCAGACTTCTGTCACGGGTGATTTCCGGTGAGATTGAAGAATACCCACCATTCTGTACACGATGAGAGAGTGAAACGATGACAGGGCTCCATGCATATATCGTAAGTTATGATATTTCTGATCCAAAACGCCTCTATGCAGTACACAAGACCATGAAAGGATTCGGTGACAGCCTTCACTATTCAGTATTCCGATGTAACCTCTCAAATAAGGGTAAAGTTGAGCTGGTGGCTGCTCTCAGCGAAATCATCAAACATGATGAAGATAGGATTATGATCATTCATCTCGGTCCTCTAGATGGTGAGGTTGATAGAAGAATCGAATTCATTGGTGTTCGCCATGAAGTTAAATATCCTTCTGCCATCATCGTATGATGAAAGATCGAGGGGTGAGGTGATGACAGGAATGCAGGGAACCACTCGAAAATGTATGAGAGTAATGGTAGAGGGTAAAATATCTTTAATATTTACATATTTCAGCCAGAGGAGCCAGGATAAAGAACAATCTCTCTGGTCACTCAAACCGGTGACAAACACACGAAGTGATTCTGAAATCTTATTCTCTTCACAAAAGAATCAAATAGTATCTCTCCTTAACCAGAAGTGTTGGCAATTACTAAATATGGAATTGCTCAACATGAATATAAATGAGGCTCTTACCACTCCTGAAAGGGAGTGGCTCCATTGAAGCTCTGCAATAGAGACAGATATAGCTCCCTCAGAACATTCTTACCACTCCTGAAAGGGAGTGGCTCCATTGAAGCATCGCACTCGCAAACCTGATCTTCGCCATCTTCCACCCTTACCACTCCTGAAAGGGAGTGGCTCCATTGAAGCTGGGTTTTCGAGTAGTTGCCGTAATAATTTAAGATGACTTACCACTCCTGAAAGGGAGTGGCTCCATTGAAGCCGTCTTTCCTCCACCGTTCATGCCCGCTTTGG